>QIJL01000080.1 GCA_003232435.1 Flavobacteriales bacterium
GAAAAAAGAATTTCCCAATCAAAAAGGATTTTCAAGAAGCAATTTGTTTTCAATGAAAAAATGGTTTGAGTTTTATTCAAAATCAAATATCGAAATTGAAAAAGTCCAACAACTTGTTGGACAAATTCCATGGGGACATAATGTTGTTATCATATCAAAATCAAGGAGCATTGAAGAAGCGATGTTTTGCATCAATAAAACAATAGAAAACAATTGGTCTCGGGCAGTATTAATGCATCAATTCGAATAGAAATTTTTCATGACGACAATTTGTCAACAAAATAAGGATCATAAACGTTCACATTCCAAAGAGCATTTTTTTCTGGTTGTAAATAAAGAAGCACATATGAAAATTTAAGAAGTAACATTTTGATGGATGAAAGATGAGAATTATTGTGTAATGTTGACATCAAGACTATAGAATTATATAATCAAATGTACGTACATCAGCTAAGACAGGAGAGCGAATATGAAACTGAAAAAAATTGAATCGTTATTGAGAAAAAAGGTTTCGAAAAATATAGTCTGCGGTGAATTTCATTCTTCCATTGTTTTGGAAGGAGAAGTTGAAAAATGGGATGAAGTTGTAAGAGCTGGAAAACTGGCAGCGAATAAAGGATATAAGGGCGTTGTGAACAAGATTAAAGTTAGAGACTTAGAGATTCCAAAAATGAAATCTCCTTTGATAAGAGACGGCACTTTAGAAGGCAAAAAGTTTGATATTTTGATCATTGGGGGAGGAATTATAGGCTCTTCAATAGCAAGAGAGATTTCAAAATGGGATATTTCTATCGCACTCATTGACAAAGAAGAGGATGTTGGCACTCACAATTCTTCAAGAAATGATGGTGTGGTTCACCCAGGGATAGTTCCGTCTCCAGGCTCAAAAAAAGCATTTTACAATGTTCGTGGTAACGAAATGTACACGAGAATTTCGAAAGAGCTGGATATCGAATTCAACAGAAAAGGCTCTCTTGTTCTCTACAACAGCAGTTTCTTGAAGATGCTCAAACCACTGATCAAGAGCAGGGCCAAAAAGAATGGAGTAGAAGTTCACTATTTAAACGTCAGGCAGGCTAAAAAGATTGAGCCAAATATAACTGATGAAGTAAAAGGGGCGTTCTTTCTTCCAGGTGCAGGTGTACTTTCTCCATATAAAGCCACTATCGCGTACGCGGAGAATGCCGCTCAAAATGATGTGAAATTCTTCTTTGAAACTGTGGTTCAATTGATGGAATTGAAAAATGGGAAAATAATATTTGTAAGTACGAACAGGGGAAAGATATATCCAAAAGTTGTGATAAATGCCACCGGAAATTTTGCAGATGAAGTAGCGAATATGGCCGGTGACCAATTTTTTACAATTCATCCAAGAAAAGGAGAAGAGGTAATTCTTGATAAAAAAAAGGGGTGGTTGTTGAACTCGATCGTTAGCAAGTTTACGATTGTCAGACCCTCCAATACGAAAGGCGGAGGCCTCATTAAAACTGTGGATGGGAATATTTTGATAGGCCCAAACGCTTATGAACAGCCTTATAAAGAGGATTATACGACCACATCGAGTGGGATAGACGAGGTTTTGAACAAGCATTTACACACGATAAAGGGTCTGAGTGGAAGTGATGTAATAGCTTACTTTGCCGGTACGAGGGCGGCAACCTATGAGGAGGACTTTATAGTCGAAAAATCGGAGTACGTACAGAACTTGATATATGCAGCCGGGATTCAATCTCCAGGAATAGCTTCAGCGCCTGCAATAGCTGAGGATGTGGAAAAAATGGCCGTGGAAATCTTGAGGAATTACACGTCAGTCAAGAAAAAGAGCAATTGGAATCCAAAAAGAAGAGGCATTCCAGCCGTGAATTCTCTTCCGTATAAAGAAAGAAAAAGGCTGATAACCCAAAATCCAGATTATGGTGTAATAATTTGCAGGTGCGAAGAGATAAGCAAGGGAGAAATAATAGATGCCATACACTCACCCATAATTGCAAAGAGTTTGGACTCCATTAAAAGAAGAGTTAGAGCTGGAATGGGAAGGTGTCAAGGAGGCTTTTGTGCTCCTCTCGTTATGAAGATCATATGCGAAGAAAGCGGAATGAACATGCTTAAAATAAGCAAAAAAGGCGGAGAATCGTACATTCTTCGTGAGGAAACAAAGAATTCGCTAAAAAGGGTTAAAACCAGGGGGAAACTCGGAGAGAGATGAAATGAAAAATTACGATGTGGTGGTTATTGGTGCGGGACCGGCCGGTTTGGCAGCAGCGATTACTTCAAATGAGCATGGTTCAAAGACACTCGTGATTGAAAGAGAGGATAGGCCGGGAGGGATATTAAAGCAATGCATCCATGATGGGTTTGGAGTTGTTAAATTTGGACAAAAACTTTCCGGCCCGGAATACGCTTACAAGTTTATAAAGGAAGTGGAAGAGAAAAATGTGGAGATGAGATTTTCATCTTTTGTGACAGAGATCAGGAAAAGTGATGGAAGGTTCGAGTTAAAACTTGTCAATTCAGGAGGAATGGAAAGAGTAGAAACGAAGAGTATAGTGCTTGCAACCGGATGTAGAGAAAGAACGGCGAAACAAATTTTTATTCACGGCTCAAGGCCCGCAGGTGTGTACACCGCAGGTACCGCCCAATATTTTACCAATATAATGGGATATCTTCCAGGGAAGAAATATGTTATTTTGGGAAGCGGAGATATAGGGCTCATAATGGCGAGAAGATTGACTCTGGAAGGAGCTGAAGTTCTCGGAGTTTACGAAGCAAAACCGGAACTATCAGGGCTGAAAAGAAATTTGGCGCAATGTCTTGAAGATTATTCAATCCCTCTGTATCTTTCGCATACTATAACCAGGATCATTGGCGATGACAGAGTAAACGCCGTTGAAATATCAGAGGTTGACAAAAACATGAAGCCAATAAAAGGAACAGGGAAAATCGTGAAGTGCGACACCGTCATACTCTCCGTTGGCCTAATACCTGAAAATGAAATGGCGGAATCTCTCGGCTTAAAAATGGATTCTTCCACGAAAGGGCCTCTGGTGAATCAAGATCTCATGTCGGTGAATGTGGGCGGTGTTTTTTCTTGTGGTAATTCACTCCACGTGAATGATCTCGTTGACTATGTATCCGAAAGTGGGGAAATCGCCGGTTTGGGCGCCGCGAAATACTCTCTTGAGAAAAAAACTCATTTGATCACTTTGGACAAGGGGAAAAATTTACTTTACCTGGTACCGCAAGAGATCAACGTGGAATCCGAAAACAAAAAGGTGATCTTCTATTTTAGAGTCAGGGCCACGATGAAAAATGCCGAATTTGTGATAAAGTTCGGAAATCATGAGATTTTTAAAAGAAGCTATCTTTATCTAAGACCACCTGAAATGAAAAGAATAATCATTGATCTTCCTTCAAATCTCACTGATAATTTCGAGTTGAGTTTTGAGATTCATAGAGGTAAAGTATGAAAGAGATCACGTGTATTTTGTGTCCCTATGGATGTGTTTTAAAAATCGATGAAAAAGATAGCAAATGGATAGTCAAAGACAACTTATGTTCAAAAGGGAGAGAATTTGCAATACATGAAATGACAAATCCAACAAGGACTGTGTGTACAACCGTTAAAACTGTTTTTAGAAAATTGCCAAGACTGCCGGTAAGAACCGATAGCGAAATCTCAAAAAATTTGATTTTCGATCTCATGGCGGAAATGAAAAACGTAGTAGTTGAAAAAAAAGTGTCCATTGGCGATATAATTGTAAAGAACGTTCTGAATACAGGTGTGAATGTTGTATCCACTTCAAAAATAGAGTAACATTTTAGAGATCTGAAAAATGAATTTGAGGAAAATACCAATGGGGGAAAAACGAATACTTTCTATTGATTGCGGAACCCAGAGTGTTAGGGCGATGATATTCGATAGCAAAGGGAATTTGATCGCGAAGCACAGAAGAGAATTTCAGCCTTACTTTTCAAAAAAACCTGGTTGGGCGGAACAAAACCCTAAGGTGTACTGGCAAAATGCCTGTCGGGCCATGCGCACGGTAAAAGAGAGCAACCCTGAGGAATGGAAAAAAATTGCAGCAATTGTTGTCACGACGTTGAGGGCTACGGAAGTGCTTTTAGACAAGAACGGACAGGTGATCAGACCGTCCATCTTGTGGTTAGATCAAAGAAAAGCCAGATGTAAAGAGCCTTTAAGATTTTCTGATAAAGTCATTTTTTCCATCACATCGATGAAAAGAACCATTGAAATAATCAGAAAACACTCAACGGCCAATTGGATAAAGGAAAACGAACCCCAATTCTGGGATAAAACGTATAAATATATGCTGATCTCCGGATTCTTCAATTACAAACTTACCGGGAAATTCGTGGATTCCATAGCCTCACAAATAGGATTTTTGCCCTTTGACTATAAAAACAAAAGATGGGAAAAATCGAATAATAGCTGGAAATGGTATGTCTTTGGTGTGGAACGAGATAAGCTTTACGAGCTTGTGGAAACCGGGAGCATCATAGGGAGGCTAACGAAGGAGGCAGCAGAAGAAACAGGTCTTAAAGAAGGATTACTCGTTATAGCCGGTGGATCAGACAAGGGGTGTGAGACTCTTGGAAATGGGTGCGTAACTCCTTCTTCTGCGAGTCTCAGCTTTGGAACAACAGCCACAGTCCAGATAACATCTCCAACTTACTTTGAACCACTGAGATTTATGCCTTCGTATCCGGCTGTGATCCCCGGAAATTATAACCCCGAGATTGAAATATTCAGAGGATATTGGATGATAAGCTGGTTCAAAAAAGAGTTTGCGGAAAAAGAAGTGAAGGAAGCAGAGAAAAAGCATATCAATGCAGAGAAGTTGTTGAATCAAAGATTGAACGAGATTCCGCCCGGCTCTCAAGGGCTCGTGCTTCAACCTTATTGGGGACCACATGTAAAAACCCCGAATGCCAAGGGTTCGATAATAGGCTTTGGAGATGTGCATACGAGGATCCATATATACAGAGCCATCATAGAGGGAATAAACTATGCACTAATGGATGGACTTGAAAAGATCGAAAAAAAATCCAGAGTTAAAGTTCAAAGGCTCATGGTAGCGGGTGGTGGTTCTCAGAGTGATGCCATCTGTCAAATAACGGCGGACATGTTCAACAAACCTGTTTGCAGGATCAATACGCATGAGGTCTCTGGCCTGGGAGCCGCTATTATTGGATTTGTCGGCATAGGAGTTTACAAGGATTATGAAGAAGCCATTAAAAACATGGTTCACTACAAAAGTATTTTCAATCCGAAATCTGAAAATTCCGGAATATACAGGAAGCTGTATAAAGATGTTTATAAGAAAATATATCCAAGCTTGAAGAGGGTATATAAGGGCATAAAGAGAATAACCAATTATCCGGAAATATAAGGGAGAAAATATGTCAAAAAATTCCTTTCAACCGGATTGGTATGAAAACATACCACCGAAGAATTCTTACAGATCTATTTTCAAGTGGGGGGCAAAAGATGAGTTCAAGCACCCCAACAAAAGGCTCTATGAACTCATTAAAAAAACTTTCAACATGACGGACGATGATTTCAAAAATCCAGAGAATACTGGTCTGGCGGAAGTTTCGTACAACAGACCTATTTCTTTGACAACTGATCAAATTCGGCATCTTACCGGCATAGTCGGGGAAGAAAACGTGAAGTTGGACGACTACTCAAGGCTTGAAGTTGCTTACGGAAAAACCATGATAGATCTCATGAGATTGAGAAAGGAAATAGTAGAAAATGTACCCGATATGGTTATATGGCCCCGAAACAAAAATGATATAAAGGATATAGTAAAATATTGCAATGAAGAAAAAATACCCATTTACGTTTTCGGAGGCGGCTCTTCGGTAACCAGAGGGTTTGAAGCTGTAAAAGGCGGCATTACTCTTGATATGGGAAAGCACATGAACAAAGTCATGAGATTTAGCGAGATAAATCAAACTATAACTATCCAACCGGGGATGTTAGGTCCGGAGTTGGAAAGGGTCTTGAATAATGCACCCGAAATGTTCAAAGTCAGGAGAAGATACACCTGTGGTCATTTTCCACAGTCTTTTGAATATTCTTCTGTTGGAGGATGGGTGGTAACAAGAGGAGCTGGGCAGAACTCCACGTATTTCGGAAAGATAGAGGAGATAGTCCTCGCTCAGGAATATGAAACCCCGATAGGTACTATAAAGACACAGGAATTTCCAGCCACTGCTACGGGTCCGGATACGGATCAGATAATGATGGGAAGTGAAGGGGCATTCGGGATACTCACGGAAGTTACGTTGAAAGTGTTTAGATATATGCCAGGGAGCCGCAAAAGGTTCAGCTTTATCTTTAAAAATTGGCAAGATGCCATGAATGCAACGAGAGAAATAATGCAAGGGCAATTTGGGTATCCATCCGTTTTTCGCCTTTCAGATCCTGAAGAAACGGATATAGTCATGAAACTCTACGGAGTTGAAGGCACTTTAATAGATAAGATAATAAACGCTAGAGGGTACAAACCTTTGCAGAGATGCTTGCTTCTGGGTTTTGCCGAGGGAGAAAGGGGTTTTTCAAAACATGTCAAGGAAGAAATAAAGAAGGTATGCAGGAAATACGGAGCCATGTACGCAACCGGCTACATCACTTCTTCCTGGGAAAAAGGAAGATTTAGGGATCCTTATATGAGAGAAGACCTTCAAGATTACGGCATCATGATAGACACTCTTGAATGCGCGGTTAATTGGGAAAATATGGAAAAAATTCATTCCGGGGTCAGGAAATTTTTTAAGAGCAGGCCGAACACGATCGTCATGACTCATATATCTCATTTCTATCCTCAAGGTGCGAATCTCTATTTCATTTTTATCGCAAAAATGGATTCGATCGAAGAATACCTTGATTACCAATATGGAATTCTCGATAGTATTCAAAAATATGGAGCCGCAATGAGTCACCATCATGGAATAGGAAAAATGACAGCTCCATGGCTTGAAGAGCAAGCAGGAAAAGATCAACTTGACCTGTATAGAGCGCTGAAAAGGTACTTTGATCCGAATAACATAATGAATCCCGGTGGTACGCTTGCCATTGATCTTCCGCCTGAAAAAAAGAGAAAAACAAGATAAGCAGTTGAAAAATTTGAAGGAGGTATGGTTTGATACCTTTGTATAAAGAAGTGGCGGAAAGTATAAAGTCGTTGATCATAAACGGAAAATGGACAATTGGAAAGCGCATACCAGGTGATTTTCAGCTTATGAAAGATTACAACGTTAGTCGGGATACGGTGAGGAAAGCGGTTCGCCTGCTTGTCGATGATGGATATTTAATAAGAAGACCCGGGAAAGGAACTTTTGTTTGCAGAAAGAGAAAGTCAGACTTTATGGAGCAATTGATCTCTTTTACTTCTGAAATGATTGCCAGAGGATATATTCCGTCTGCAAAATTGATAAATTTTGAAGAAATGAGATCTCCAGCTGAAATTGCAGATAAACTGGACTGTGATCAAAAAGACAAGGTCTATTACGTAGAAAGAATAAGATACGTCAACGATATACCTGTAGCCCATGAAAAATCCTACCTCTTAAAAAGTGTAGTTGGAAACCTTAAGAAGCAGGATATAGAAGATTCGATGTACGAATTTCTGGCGTACAAGCTGGGAATACCTTTTACAAGAATGATTCAAGAAATAAAGCCCATGATCCTCGACACCAGATTGGCAAAACTCATGGGAATAGATATCATGCCGGTTTTGAACTTGACACGAACTATTTTTACAGGAAAAGATAAACCCTTTTACTATCTATCTTTCATATTTAGGGGGGACATTTATTCCGTAAGAAACGAGTTAAAATTTTAGATTTGCTTAATATCTATACTGCCCCCAAAGCACAAGACAGATTTACAGGAGGATTAAGGTGTAAGACCTACTGCAAAAACAGACAGGAGGGCTATAATGCACCCTTCTGAAAAGATTAACAAGTTAATTCACAAAAGCAAAACGTAAGTATAAGAGAAACTTCATAAACACAAAGCCGGACGGGAAACTAAGTAAAGGGCAATCTAACCGGTTAGCATCTCGAAGCGTTTTTAACCTCGCCGCCGCAGTCGTGCTGCAACGGCGAGAACCCACCTTTTATCTAAGCCTTCCTCTAACCTTTTATTGATTTTCTGCGCTTGTATATACGATATTTTTCATTTTCAATCGGAACAATAAAGAGATGGTGCCTTCTGTAAGGCAGGAAAAG
>QIJL01000540.1 GCA_003232435.1 Flavobacteriales bacterium
CCTAAATCTTGATGCAAACGATGTATTTCTAAAATTACTAAAAGGTTTCTTTGTTTACACCTCAAACCCTTCCCGATAGGTTCTTCCCACAAACTGATTGGCTTCCTCAAAGTTGGTAATGCGCATATTCTCGCCATCCCATAAGAGTTTTTTACGGCCGAAGAATTCCATTTGTTTTTGTTCGTTTTCGCGACGCAATAGATACGAGCGAATGGCCAAGTTGCCCATCAAAACGGTTTCGGTCATGGGGCCCGCATAGTCGAACGAAGAGGTAAGGCCCAAATGTTCTTCACTGCCAAAGCCCGCCTTACAGGCATCGACCCATTTACGTTGATGGCCGTATTCGGGTTCCTTGAAATTTTCGATCTCCGGTCCGAAATCGGTGGTGCCATCGTTAAGATATAATTTTGGCATCAGAGGCGAACTGTCATTGATATTGGTTGAGATGATTCCTTTTTCGCCAATGATCAAAACACCGTTGGCACTGTTTTTCCCTCCTATATCGTGATCAGCGGGAATGATATCTGGGTGCGAAGGGCGAATGCCGCCATCGTTCCAAGTCAATTCGATTTTGGATTTACTTTTTTCCGTGGCATCGAAATGCAACGTGATAAACGAAGAAGCAGGGCAGCCGTCTGGGTTGTAATCTGCGTTCCACATTTGAGAGAATACAGACCCCACGCTGCATTCTGCATCGGTTGGGTATTTGAGCCCCAACGTTCTAAATGGAATATCGATCAAGTGGCAACCGACATCGCCAAGTGCGCCGGTACCATAATCCCACCAACCTCTCCAACTAAATGGGTGCAGATTTGGTGTATACTCTCGCAGTGGTGCAGGCCCCAACCAAAGATCCCAATTCAGGTCATTTGGCTTCGAACTTGGATCTGGCTCTGGGAAAGCCCCGCCTTGCGGCCACACGGGGCGGTTTGTCCAAACCTGTACTTTTGATACCGCTCCGATTTTATCTTCATCGATCCATTTCTGAACCATATCTAAATATGGATTGGAGCCGCCTTGATTTCCCATTTGGGTGACAATTTGTTTTTCACGGGCCATTTCGGTCAACATTCTTGCTTCGCGAATATTATGGGTCATCGGTTTTTGAACGTAAACGTGAATGCCCCTTTCCATCGCATATTTTGCAGCCGGGCCATGTACGTGATCCGGAGTGGAAATGGTCACCGCATCAATGTTTTTTTTCTTATCGAGCATTTTTCTATAGTCAGCGAATAATTTTGCCTTGGGGAAAGCTTCTACCGATTTTTTAGCGGAACCCGAAAAATCAACATCGCAAAGTGCAACGACTTTTTCTCGACCCTTGACCGAAGCATTGCGAATATCGCTTACGCCTTTTCCTCCCGCACCGATTGCCGCTAAGGCCAATCGATCACTTGGAGAGATAAAGCCCGGACCGCCCAAAACGTGACGTGGCACAATGAAAATCGAAGAGGCCAATGCCCCCTGTTTGATAAAATTTCTACGGGAGTTTTTTTGTTTGTTGAGTTTCTTTGAGTTCATCGAAGGTCTATTTTAAGTTGTCTTCCAAATTAAAGAAGTTTGGGAACATAAAAAAATCAGGATTTGAAATAAAATAATAGTGTCCGGTTAAAGACCCTAGACCACTCCGCTACTAGACGTAAGACCAAACTGTAACCGATCGGGGATCAATATTGAAAGCAAAGTGTTTTTAGCTATTTCAGAACATTATCCAAAATCTAAAAAAGAAAAGTGCCGAGCCTTGGTTTACCGTGAATCATTTGTGATTACAGCTATTGATACAGGTTTCAAAAAAGTCTACCGGACAACAAAGAAATAAAAAGTAGAAAATACGAAGTACGAAATACGAAGTTGGAAACAAAAAATACTTTCAACCATCGACCATCGACCATCGACCATCGACCATCGACCATCAACTAATTATTAAAATTCTTTTTGATACGGGCGAGATCGCGTTTGTTGTCTCGATCTTTCATGGTCTCGCGCTTGTCGTAGAGTTTTTTTCCTTTTGCGAGCGCGATGTTTATTTTGGCGAATCCCTTTTCGTTGATAAAAAGGTTTAGCGGCACAATGGTACTTCCTGAAGTATTGACTTCTTTCCGGAGTTTTCGGAGCTCCTGTTTATTCAACAACAATTTGCGTTCTGCCTTGGGTTTGTGGTTGAAGTGTGATGCATGCGAATATTCATCGACCTGCATATTGATAATAAAAAGCTCGCCCTTCTCATTGAATTCGCAAAAACTTTCGGTTATCGAGGCCTTACCAAGACGGATCGATTTAATCTCGGTTCCCGCGAGAACGATTCCCGCCGTATATTTGTCGAACAGTTCATACTCGAAACGGGCCTTTTTATTCTTGATATTGATGTTCTTCTGTACCACGGGGCAAAAATAAGAACAATTACGGGGAATGCAATTTGAAACTTCCTATTGATCGAATGTAATGAATAGGAACTTTTTCCGAATAAGTAAAAAACAAATCCATGAACAAACTACTTTTATTTTTAGGAATCGTGATTTTAGCTTCCTGCAAGAATGAAAAAAATCCGGAGCTGACCGCTCAGATGGTAATTGATAGTAGTATCGCCGTTAGCGGGGGCGACCTCTACGGCAATACTTTCCGTTCATTTACTTTTCGAGACAGGAACTATATTTCCGAAAACGGAAATGGTCCACAGGTTTTGAAACGCATTTTTAAAAATGACACTGCAACTATTCTGGATGTTCGAACAAATCAAAAATTTGAACGCTACATCAATGACAGTTTGGTGCAACTACATGATACAATAGCTGCAAAATATGCGAACTCGGTCAACTCGGTGCACTACTTTGCTGAACTTCCGAACGGACTTAACGACCCGGCCGTTAAAAAGGAATTATTGGGAGAAGTAATCGTGAAAGGCCAAAAATACCACAAGATCAAGGTTACTTTTGATCAAGCCAACGGAGGTGACGATTTCGATGATACATACGTGTATTGGTTCAATGCAGAAACTTGGAAACCTGATTTGTTGGCCTATGAATTTCATGTCGATGGAGGGGGAATGCGATTGCGAGAAGCTTATAACGAACGTTATGTCAACGGCATCCGTTTTGTAGATTACAACAATTACAAAACAAAAGATATGGAGACTTCCATCTTAAAAATAGACAGTCTTTTCGAAAATGGAAGTTTGAAATTTCTCTCGAAAATCGAATTGAAAGATACCGAGGTCAGTCAGGGCAATTACAATTAAAGTTCAACTTTTGTGAAGTAGCCACTCCGTTCGTAATCTGAACAATGAATAGACTTCCGTTATCATTGTCGTCCAAGGCATGATATTTATCCTCTCTGATCAATTGATTGGTAAACTCGGGAGTTGTATTGCTATGGCCGACCACTAAGACATTCATATTTAGATTATCGGCTTTGAATTGATCAATATCTATGGTACCCGGATCGTAATAGTTGACATCGACATCTTTTTTTACCGAGGTTGCGGCAGCGGTCATCGAAGTGCGTTGGTAATCGGTCGAATAAATTGCATCTATTTGAACTTCAGAAAGAATTTCTGCCCAGTGCATGGCACGGCCCAAACCTTTTTGACTTAATTCTGGATCCGTGTTTTCTGGATTTGAGCGGTCTTTTTCGGCATGGCGTATCATGTAAAAGGTAGAGGTGCCGTAATCTACGGGTTCTTCGACGGGTTTTTGATCTTCTTTGCAACCCAAAAAGCCGATTGTGAGCGATAACAATACTAAAAGTCGAATTGTTTTCATTGGTGGTTATTTAGTGTACTTGCCTACAAATTCGAGAAACTATTTTTTTTGTAGGCCCACTTGATTTTTAAAGTAGATCTGGACAATTCTCAATTGTTGACAACTTTTCTTCTATTGTAACTAAAATTTCCCAAAAATAGTATGCACAAGTCGTTGTTTTTTGTTTTTTTGCATATGCCCAGAATTACAACTTTACTTTTACTTTTCTTTTGGATTTTTGAGATTTCCGCACAGGACGAAGTACGTCTTCCCGCTGACCTCAGGCAGCATAATCTTACAACGTACAACTCCAGTCTTTTTAATCCGGTTTTCGCCCTAGACCGCAACGACCCGGAATCGGTAGCTTTTTGGACGAGGTGGCAATGGCAGGGTATCGATGCAGATCCTACAACACTTTATTTGAACTATACGCGACCATTTAAAGAGAATTCTGTTCTCGGTGCGGCTTTTTTTCAACACAATACCGGCATATTTTTTAATACTGGTGGGGTGGTAAACTATGCCCATCAAATACAATTTAGTGAAAGCGTACGGTTATCATTGGGTTTCAACCTTTTTGGTTTCGTTCAGAAGTTGGCAGATACTCGCTTTCCCACAGATCCGACATTGCCCGTACCCGGAGAGACCAATGATTTTATCTTGCAATGGGCCCCTGGTGCATCGATCAGTGTCGAGCGTATGACTTTGAGCATGGGCTCGGAAAATCTTTTGGATTATAATTTTAGGGTCAAGGAAGCGAATACCCCTGCAGCCGATAAAATATTTATGGGAATGATGTCGTACGATTTCCCGATTAGTTTGGGTGCCCAAAAAGCATTGTTGCGTCCTTCGCTTTATTTGCGAACCATTCCTCAACAGGAAAATCAAATCGGTATTCTTTCTCTCCTAAGAACGGCAAAATATTGGGCGCAATTGGGCTATAATAATTTCTACGGAGTCGGGATAGGTGCCGGTGGAACTTTTTTAAGGAAGTTCAACCTCGGTGCTGTTTTCGAATTCGGAACAAGTGCTTCGATAAATTCCAAGGATCCTTCCTTTGAGATAATCGCATCGTATTTCTTGGGGAACCCTGATGAGCGCAGTGTGGTTGCCGTATATGAGGATGAAATGCTAGAGGAAACACTTGTTGATAGCGAACTTGAAGAAGAGAAAATAAAGGAAGAACTTGAAAAAGCCGAAAAATTGGCCAATGAAGAAGATCCCAAAGAGGAGGATCCAGACAAACCGGAAGTAGAGGAAGAAGAATCTCCAACCGAAGAAGCGGAAGAACCCAAAGAAGAGGAGCCTGTCACCGAGGAAATTACCAAGAAAGAACAACGACAAGCTGAAAAAGAAGCTGCGGCCGAAGAGAAGCGCTTGAAAAAAGAACAAGATAGAATAGCTAAGGAAGAAAAAGATAGACTCGAAGAAGAGGCGAAAGAAAAAGCTCGATTGGCAAAAGAAGAGCAGGCGCAGATAGAGCGTGAGATGAAAGAGGCCAATGCCAAAAAAGAGGAGCAGGCCAAGCAGGCCGAACTAGCCGAAAAGCAGAAAGAAGAATTGCAAAAGGCCGAAGCCAAGGCGGCTGAAGAGCAACGAAAAGCTGCTGAAAAAGCAGAGGCTGAAAAGTCTGCTGTGCAAAAACGTCAAGATTCGATTGCGCAAGCACAAAAAGCGGTTCAAGAAGCAGTTCAACAAGCAGCGACGAAAAAACGTCTCGATTCCCTGGCCGAAGCGAGAAAGGCACAAGCCGAAGTAGAGGCTCAGGCAATGGAGGCGCAGCGCAAACTAGATTCAATTGCCCAGGCAAAAGCTGCCGTAGCTGAAGCTGAGCAAGAAGAAGTTAAACCCGAAGCAGGCGAGAAATATGAAGAGGTACAGACTGAAGACGGTCTCGAACCCGGATTCTACTTGATAGCGAATGTATTTGGCACCAAAAAATACTTCGATGCGTTTATGGCTGATTTAGACAATAGAGGTCTTGCACCAAAATCGTTCTTAAGAAGTCTGAACAACTACAATTATGTCTACCTCGAACGCTATGATACCATGGCGGAGGCTCGAAGAGCGAGGGACAGCGAATTCAACGGTCGCTACAATGACAAGACCTGGGTCTTTAGGGTAGTTGGTAATTAAAAAAGATAGTGAAGTGATTAATGAAACGGCCTTGGTTTAGACTTGGGCCGTTTTATTTTTTCAGCTCGTTCTTGATCAACAAATCAAGATAAGCTACCGTATTAATAAGATATTTACGATCTTGGGTAATCGTGAACATTGAGACGGCACCTTGAAGCATTGTGAACAATTGCTTCGCAAATTGTAATGGAGTGACCGGTAATCTAAGTTCTCCCTTATTTACCCCATTTTCTAAAACAAGAGCAATCTTACCCTCGATTTCGCGAAGTATTTCTCGATTCGCTGTTGATAACAATCTGTTGTTGTTGAAGGCATCGATACCGGTATTCAGTACCGGGCATCCGCCCATTTCAATAGTAAAGACGTCGTATTGCCTGTAGAACTTGGTCAGATTAAAAATCTTATCCAAAGACGTTCCTGATATCTCTAAGAGTTCGTTCAACTTAGCAAGTAAGCGTTTGCTGTTATACTCATAGGCCGCGAGGGCCAGGGCTTCCTTATTTTCAAAATTTCCATAAATGGCACCTTTTGTCAAACCAGTAGCTTCCGTAAGGTCGCTCATACTGGTACCGATATATCCGTGTTTGTTAAATACGGGGGCAACGGTTTCGATAATATACTGTGTAGTTCTTTCCGCCTTACTTGACATCTGGGATAATTTTATACGAATATAAAAAAACTATATACTGTGTGGTATATATTTTGAATAAAAAAACATCTTTCAAGTTTTCACATGGAAGATGTTCTTTTTTCAATACCAAGTTCAGCTATGGCACCAACTCATCTTGATTTCGAAAAACCAAGGCGTCATCGAAACTATCGATCAAAACAATACTGTCAGTTTTGATTCCGCCTTTTAAAAGCTCTTTTGAAAGGTTGTTCAAAACTTCTTTTTGAATGACGCGCTTGATCGGTCGTGCGCCATATTGTGGGTCATAGCCTTTATTGGCCAAATAAGATACTGCTTCATCGGTTGCATCGATTGTAATGTGTTGTTTGCTCAACACCTTCTTCAATTGATCTAACTGTAGCCTAACAATTTTCGTGATGTTGTCCTTGTTCAAAGGAGTGAACATAATGATATCATCGATTCGATTCAAAAACTCAGGCCGTACACTTTGACGCAGAAGTTCGAGTACTTCAACACGGGCCGCTTCGGCGGCACTGAAAACATCCTTTGAGTTTTCGAACTTCTCCTGAATAATATGACTTCCCATATTGCTCGTCATGATGATAATCGTATTCTTGAAATCGGCAACGCGACCTTTGTTATCTGTCAATCTTCCTTCATCCAAAACTTGTAGCAAAACATTGAACGTATCAGGATGCGCTTTTTCAATTTCATCGAGCAGAACAACGGAGTAGGGGCGACGTCTCACCGCCTCGGTCAACTGACCACCTTCATCATAACCAATGTATCCCGGAGGCGCACCTACCAAACGACTGACCGAATGACGTTCTTGGTATTCGCTCATGTCGATGCGCGTCATCGCATTTTCGTCATCGAATAAATAGGCCGCCAAAGTTTTGGCAAGTTCTGTTTTACCAACTCCGGTAGTACCTAAGAACAGGAACGATCCAACAGGTTTTTTTGCATCTTGCAGGCCTGCCCTACTTCTTCGAATCGCATCGGAAACAGCCTGAATAGCTTCCTCTTGACCTACTACTCGTTTATGTAGAACATCTTCAAGCCTCAACAATTTTTCCCTTTCGCTCTGTAACATTTTTGTCACAGGTATACCTGTCCATTTGGCAACGACTTCAGCGATATCTTCGTTTGTGACTTCCTCTTTAATTAAAGTACCACCGTTTTGCTGTTGTTGCATTTCAAGATTTAGCTCCTCCAGTTCTTCTTGGGCTTCTTTTATTTTCCCATACCGTAATTCCGCTACTTTTCCATAATCACCATTACGTTCTGCACGGTCAGCTTCCAGCTTATAATTTTCAATATTCTCTTTTGTCTTTTGAATATTGTCGACCACGGTTTTTTCACTTTCCCACTTTGCAAAAATTTCGTTGCGAT
>QIJL01000136.1 GCA_003232435.1 Flavobacteriales bacterium
AAAAGCGCAAGGATAATGGATGACATTGCGATCGCCACGACTACTACACGACGATATACCAGAAAAAGAATGAGCAATACCAACAAGGTCGTAGCAATCGTTGTTTTGATCAGTTCCTGCTTTTGCATCGCTATCAGAGCCTCATAAAAAAAGGTTCGCCCGAGAAGATGATAATTGTCAAAACCATGCTTTTTGAGTAACCTTCGTAGAGAAGTCAGCAGTTCGATGCTTTGGGCGTAATCAAGTTTGTCTTGGGTTTCAAGTGATAGTACCAATGAGTTCGCTTTTTCGTCGATCAAGGTGTTCACGAAAAGGTCATCCTCCTTTAGTTTTTTCCAATCGGCGGCGTACTTTGTGGAGTCGTTTAGGTGGATTATAGGTAACCTGGAATATCCAAAAGATGTTTTTAAGGGATAAAATAAGGTCGTTAACGATTGATTTTCAGTTATGTGGGGAAGATTTTTGGAGGCAACGGTAAGTTTGTCGAACCTAGCAAGAAAATCCTTTTCAAAAACCGTCCCCTCATTTTCGACGGCAACCAGGAGGAAGCTATCATCGACCCCGAATTCCTCGATGAACTCCTGATAAAAAATTAGATCTTCATCTCCTTCCGGAAAAAACTGGCTAAAATCAAAGGAGAATTTTAGGTTCGGTAATAGAAAACCCGCAGCGATAGACAAGACCAAGAATATGGGCAGAATGATCTTCTTTAGGGCCAAAAATTTATGCATACGAAATCGCCGTTACTAACATATTTTGCAATTTAAGCAAAGCAAAAGGGTTTAATCGAAAAGAATTTCCCTAGGCTCTGCCTCGGGGTTTCCGATTTACCTCTCCTTGGGAGAGGTCGGAACTGCCTTTTTGCAGTTTCGGGTGAGGCAAAATACCAAGCTTGTGCCCAGCTTGACTGGGTATGAAACTGGCGAAATACCTCTATGGCTCTGCCTCGAGGATAGTCAGTTTCAAGAAATTTTTTATTTATAGGATTATGCGCTTTATGCCTATTTCGCTGTAACTGTTCAGCCCCCTCTCTTGTCATTCCGGGGCATGAGGAATCCCTGCACCTGCCTGCCGGCAGGCGGGTTCGGAATGACAAAGGGGGGGGAGAAAGCACTTCGACTGAACAGTTACGATTATTTCGAGAATTTTAAAAGTTAACGGCCTCCTTTAAATTAGGATGACCATTCATCTTAAGCTGAGTTGGATTTTGTAATTTTCCACGAAATTTGTTTAAATGACACCGACCAACATTCTACTGCTTATCGGAGGCTATTTTCTACTGCTGATCCTGATTTCATATTTTACGGGAAAGAACGATAGCAACGATGATTTTTTCAAAGCAGGAAAATCATCGCCCTGGTATTTGGTCGCATTCGGAATGGTGGGCGCTTCGCTATCAGGTGTGACCTTTATTTCTGTGCCCGGCTGGGTAGCCGATTCGCAATTCAGCTATTTACAGGTGGTCATGGGCTATGTAGTCGGCTATTTTATCGTGGCCTTCGTGCTCTTGCCCATTTACTATAAATGGAACCTTACATCGATCTATGAATATCTCGCCGGAAGGTTCGGAGTAGTCAGTCATAAGGTAGGTGCTATTTCTTTTTTCGTTTCCCGGGTAATCGGGGCGGCATTTCGTTTGTTCTTGGTCGCCATCGTACTTCAACAATTTGTATTTGATGAACTGGGTGTGCCCTTCGAAGTAACGGTCACAATTTCAATTCTATTGATATGGGTCTATACTTTTAAGGGAGGAATAAAAACCATAGTCTGGACGGACACTTTACAGACACTGTTCATGCTTCTTTCCGTTGGGTTTTCGATTTACTTTATTTTAAATGAATTGAATTGGAGCGTCAGCGAATTTTTAGCTTCGAACGAACTACAGCAATACAGTAAAACTTTTTTTACGGATGATGCTTTTGCCCCGAGCTATTTTTTAAAATCCTTTTTTGGAGGGATGTTCATTACAATCTGTATGACCGGATTGGATCAAGATATGATGCAAAAGAACCTTACTTGCAAGAACTTGGGAGATGCCAAAAAGAACATGATCTCCTTCAGTTTGACCTTGGGAATAGTTACCGTTATATTTATGCTTCTTGGTGCCCTGCTTTTTATTTATGCGGATAAGTTCGGAATCGGCATTCCTTTGATGGATGGGCAACCGAAGACCGATTTGCTTTTCCCGGAAATTGCACTAAAAAGTAATCTTGGAATGTTAGTGGGCACCACCTTCATGCTCGGGCTTATTGCGGCGGCATATAGCAGTGCTGATAGCGCATTGACCTCGTTGACAACTTCGTTTTGTGTCGACTTTTTAGACATCGGGAAGAAACCAGAAGGGCGTCAGAAAAAAATTCGGAAAGCGACCCATATATGGATGAGTTTATTGCTCGTCATCGTGGTAATTATTTTTAAGTACGTTTTAGATACAAATGTTATCGATGGTCTGTTAAAAGCAGCAGGTTATACCTATGGGCCCTTATTGGGCCTTTTTTCCTTTGGTATTTTGACAAAATATCGGATAAAGGATAAGTACGTTTGGGTAGTGGCAATATTGGCGGTTTTGACCACTTTCGCACTTGGGAAGATTCCTGCTGAAAGTTTGGGAGGCTATGTTTTCGGATATGAACTTTTACCCTTGAACGGTCTGTTGACTTTTATCGGTTTATGGCTTATTCGTGATAAAAATGTAAATGATTCTAAAACGGTTTCCGCTCGATAAGAGGTTCATTTTTATCGACTTGATGTATTTCGCAAAATGTTAAAATTTTGATTTTAACATTTTACCTTTTCCATGTTATAAATCAGAATTGATTGGTAGCCAACAAAACCAGGGTGCAAGCTACTTCCACTTCTATGCCATTGTTTTCTAGTATCTTATAAAACTCAGGATTTTCCGTACCGGGATTGAAGATTACCCTTTTAGGCACCAATTTTAGCAAACCCCCGTAGAAATCAGGCTGACGGCTTGCGTTGACATATAATGTTATGGTGTGAATATTTTGAAAATTGTTTAAATTGGTCTTAATTTGCACGTTCCCTATTTTACCGTCTTTAAGACCAAATGCTTCAGTTTCTATGTTATGGGCCACAAGGCGATTCACGGCCAAATTACTATAGCGATTTGATTTTAAAGAGGCTCCGAAGACAAGTGTTTTTTTCATTTGTTAATTGAGATGTTAAAGTCGGTTTCCGACTGTAACTATTGATAAAGATTACCGTCTATAGGTAAATGCAAACTTACTAAGAGAGTTGCAAATAAATTAGTTGTTGACAAAGCTATATGTTTATAGTTAATGGTTAGTGTTTAGTATGGCCGCGTCGATGACAGAAACCCTGGTGGAAACACCAGGGTTTTGTGATTTATAAGACCGGCAAGAACACCCTGCGCTCTTGGCACAGAGGTATTTACAAAAATTTTATGTGCCTCGAATGGGCTTTGTGATTTATGTAAATGTGCTAGCCGATAACTGAATATCTCCAGCCAAAAGGATCCTCGGCCCGATTGTACTGAATATCCATTATTGTCTTCTTCAGCATTGAAGCATAACTGTCATCGAGTTCGGGCAGACCATAGTCTTGACCCCTATGCCCAAAACCTGATATTGGCGAAACCACGGCTGCCGTGCCAGTGCCGAACATTTCTTTGAGGGTTCCGTTCTTTGCAGCTTCTACGACCTCGGTAACCGAAAGTTTTCTCACTTCGGTCTTAATACCTTTTGTTTCTGTGATTTGCAAAATACTTTTCCGCGTAATCCCATCTAAGATTCGATCGCTTGTTGGCCCCGTGATCAAAGTATCACCGATACGAACGAAAATATTCATCGCTCCGGCTTCCTCTATATATTCGTGGGTATTGTCATCCGTCCAGACAACTTGTTGGTATCCTTTTTCTTTGGCGAGTTGAGTAGGGTAGAACTGCCCGGCGTAGTTGCCTCCGGCTTTTGCATAACCGACACCGCCATTCGCGGATCTCGAATATTTTTCCTCGATCAATACTTTTACAGTTCCTGAGAAATAAGAACCTGAAGGTGCCAAAGCGATTATGAATTTGTATGCATCCGCTGGAGAGGCGTGAAGTCCTTTTCCAGAGGCGAACATAAAAGGTCTGATATACATAGAGCTGCCCTCGGTGGTCGGAATCCATTTTTCATCCAATTGCAACAAGGTTCTCAATCCTTCCATGAAATAGGCTTCCGGTAATTCGGGAATGGCCATTCGACTAGCGGAAATATTCAATCTTTTGTGATTGTCTAAGGGGCGGAACAACCAGACTCCTCCATCGACATCCTTATAAGCTTTCATTCCTTCGAAAATCGATTGTCCGTAATGGAAAATCTTGGCTGAAGGCTCAAGACTTATCGGGCCGTATGGCATGATCTTGGGAAACTCCCAAGCTCCATTGCGATAATCACAGACCAACATATGGTCTGAGAAAACACTGCCAAAGGCAAGATTGTCAAAATCGACTTGGTCTATTTTTGAGGTTGGAGCCTTTTCAATCTGTATGTCTAGGGTACTAACGTCCATGATGAATTCGATTTAAAGAATAAAATTAACTATTTCTAGCATCCGCGGCTTCTTTTTCAAACTAAAAATGTCGAATTTTACCGACTGAAACCAATTTTTAGGAATTATGTATAGAATTAACATTTTGCTTGCATTATTATTTGTCTCGACCATCTCATCTGCCCAGGAAAATGGTAATGAACCAGCGTCTGATGCAAAAACTGAAATATCCAATGATTTCTTCGGAAAAAAAATCGACGGGACCAATGCGATTTCAGGCGTACTGATGTCTGAAGAATATGGCAAACTATCGGCCTCGGATACCTTATCTACAAAATTTACGGCAAAAGTTCTTGAAGTCTGCCAGGCCAAAGGTTGTTGGATGCGTTTGGAACTGAACAACGGGGAAGAAGCCATGGTAAAGTTTAAAGACTACGGGTTTTTCGTGCCTAACGACATTACCGGAAGAGAAGTCGTCGTTAACGGAAATGCCTTTGTAAATGAGATGAGCGTTGAAGAGCAGAAACACTACGCCAAGGATGGAGGTAAATCGGAAGAGGAAATCGCCAAAATAACGGAGTTCAAAAAAACCTACGGATTTCTTGCCGATGGGATTTTGTTAAGGAAGTAATTTGAACAGAAGGGTCATAACTACTTCAGACGGTTCGAAGACCATTCAAATCGAAGATTGGAATGAACAGTACCATTCGGTTCACGGGGCCGTTCAAGAGGCCGAACACGTTTTCATAAAAAATGGACTTTCACTTTTTCAGAACCGAGGAATTTCAATTTTGGAAATCGGTTTTGGTACGGGGTTGAATGCCTTGATAACTTTGATCCGCAGCAAAGAATTAAATTTAAAAGTACATTATGCTGGTGTGGAGGCGTATCCCGTTTCGAAGGATGAGCTAGACCAATTGAATTATATATCCTGCCTGAATGCTACTGATTTTAAACAGGAGTTTAGAAAAATGCACACCTCTCCTTGGGAACGGGATGTATCCATATCCGAGGATTTCACCCTTCATAAAAGGCAGCAAGACTTTTCGGAAATAAAAGATATTTCAGCTTTTGACCTTGTCTATTTCGATGCTTTCGGAGCTAGGGTTCAACCTGAACTTTGGACCGAGATTATTTTCAAAAAAATGTTCGAAGCCATGAAACCGAATTCGATTTTGGTAACCTATTCTGCCAAAGGCAGTGTGCGTCGCGCCATGCAGGCAGTGCGTTTCGAGGTAGAGCGACTACCCGGCCCACCAGGTAAGCGAGAAATGCTGCGGGCGACCAGAGTTTAAAAAAGTTAAATCGAAATTAAAGACACGGCTTACCCTGATCGAAACAGATACCTTTGTAACATGAGGTATTTGATTACAGGGGCAACGGGTCTAGTTGGCAAGCAAATCGTAAAGCTTTGCCAAGAACAGGGCATTGCCGTCAATTACCTGACCACAAGTCACAACAAGATTGTTTCCGAAAAGAATTACCACGGATTTTTTTGGAATCCGGGTCATGACGAAATCGACACTAATTGTTTTGAAGGGGTCTCTGCGATAATCAATCTGGCGGGCGCCCCGATTTCTAAAAGATGGACAAAGGAGAACAAAAGGTTGGTGCTGTCGAGCAGGATAAATTCCGTGCGCACTTTATACAATGCCCTTGAAAAAGGAAACTTTCAAGAAATAAAGTCCTTTATTTCAGCTTCGGCCATTGGCATTTATCCAAGTTCTTTAGAAAAATATTATGAAGAGGATGAGAATCAGGTCGACAATAGTTTTTTGGGGGAAGTAGTAGCACAATGGGAGGCAGAAACCTACAAGTTCAATAATCTTGATTTGCCGGGGGCCAAAATTCGAGTAGGGCTTGTACTTGCTTCTGATGGCGGTGCTTTGCCTCAAATGGCCAAACCCGTTAAGATGTTTGCAGGTGCGGCATTTGGCTCGGGAGAACAATGGCAATCATGGATTCATCTGACCGATTTGGCGCGTATCTTTTTATTCGCTGCGGAAAATAAATTGGCGGGCACGTACAATGGAGTAGCACCAAACCCCGTTTCACAGAACAAACTGATCAAAGAAATCGCTCAGGTTCTAAAAAAGCCTTTGTTTTTGCCCAATATCCCAGAATTTTTCATCAAAACCGTTTTAGGGGAAATGTCTTATTTGGTTCTTGCGAGTCAACGGGTAAGCAGCAAGAAAATCGAAGAGGATGGTTTTGTTTTTGAACATCAAAATATTTCTGGAGCCCTGCAATCGATATATAGGCAGAATGTTTCTAAAAAGCCTGGGCAATCAGACTTCCGTCAAGAGTATATTTCATAGTGTATTTCACACACATCATGTTACTTTAAATAAAGTTTAGTGACATTTTGACATTTTTTAAGAAATGGCAGTACTTTTGCCATCTTAAAATGGTTAAAAAACAATACACGCAATGAGCGAAAAAGATAGCACTGAAGAATTGGACGAAATACTTCCTGAAGCCGAAGCCACAAATGAACAAGAAGAACTTGATAACGAAGAGGAGGAGGTTTCCATAGAGGATGAGCTTCGTGGGGATTTGACCAAGGAAAAGGAAAAGTTTTTACGTCTTTTTGCGGAATTCGAGAACTACAAGAAGCGAACTTCCAAAGAAAGAATGGATCTTTTCAAAACGGCCGGACAAGAGGTTATCGCTGCTTTGCTGCCAGTTGTGGATGATTTCGACCGTGCCCTGAACGAACTTTCCAAATCAGATGACAAAGAAACTTTCAAAGGTGTTGAATTGATTGCCAATAAATTACGTGAGACCTTAAAATCAAAAGGTCTTGAAGAAATGAAAGTAAAGCAGGGCGATGCCTTTGATGCCGAGGTGCACGATGCCATTACCCAAATACCCGCTCCCAAAAAGAAATTGAAGGGCAAAATAATAGATGTGGTCGAAAAAGGTTTTAAACTCGGCGACAAAATAATTAGGCATCCAAAAGTGGTGGTCGGCAATTAAGCCGAGTACCATTTAAATCAAAAATGACAGAGTGAAAGAAGACTACTACGAAGTATTGGGTGTTAGCAAAAGTGCTTCGGCTGCCGAGATAAAAAAGGCCTATCGAAAGAAAGCATTGCAATATCATCCTGACAAAAACCCAGGTGATGCCAAGGCCGAGGAAATGTTCAAAAAGGCTGCGCAAGCTTATGAGGTATTGAGTGATTCCGATAAAAAAGCACGATATGATCAATTCGGGCATGCGGCTTTCGAGGGTGCAGGTGGTTTCGGCGGTGGAGGTATGAATATGGATGATATTTTCAGCCAGTTTGGTGATATCTTCGGAAGTGCCTTTGGGGGAGGTTTTAGCGGGTTTGGTGGATTTGGAGGCGGAGGCCAACGAAGGGTCAAAGGAAGCAACCTTAGAATAAGGGTGAAACTTACACTTGAAGAGGTTGCGAACGGTGTCGAAAAAAAAGTAAAAGTCCGTCGAAAAGTTCAGGCGGTCGGGGTGTCCTATAAAACATGTTCTACCTGTAACGGTAACGGGCAAGTGACCAAGATCACCAATACTATTTTAGGAAGGATGCAGACCGCCGCGACTTGTAGCGCATGTGGTGGAAGTGGTCAGACCATAGATAAAAAACCAAGTGGTGCAGATGCACAGGGCTTAATCGTTCAGGAGGAAACCGTATCGATAAAAATACCCGCGGGAGTTGAGGAAGGAATGCAGCTCAAAGTGTCGGGTAAAGGCAACGGAGCCCCTGGTAATGGAATTTCTGGAGATCTTTTGGTCGCCATAGAAACAGAAGATCACGCAACACTCAAGAGGGAAGGCGATAACCTTCATTACGACCTTTATATCAGTATTTCTGAAGCTGTTCTGGGCACTTCAAAAGAGATTGATTCGGTTGGTGGAAAAGTCCGAATAAAGCTAGAGCCTGGCATACAATCAGGTAAAATATTGAGACTGAGAGGAAAGGGTGTTTCTAACTTAAACGGCTACGGAAGTGGGGATTTACTGGTCCATGTTAACGTTTGGACCCCCAAAGAGCTTAATAAAGAGCAAAAGGAATTCTTCGAAAAGATGCAGAATAACGAGAATTTTGAGCCGAAACCAGAAAAATCGGACAAGTCTTTTTTTGAGAAAGTCAAAGACATGTTCTCTTAGAGCCTGTTTTGAAATATGTCGTTAGAATTGTTATGGCCTATTTTTGATGCAGAACGAGGCAAAATTTTCAAGCATAGCATCGCTATTGTGCGCAAAAAGAGGGTATAAGAAAATAATCGAGATATTTCAAAACAGGCTCTTAGTCGAAAAAGTAAGTCGCCATTTAAATAAAAAACGTATATTTGATTTTATATCGGGAAACCGGTATAATTTTCTTTTTCATAGCAATTTTTTTCCCATCCTTGAATTCGTTTGAGGGTGGGTTTTGTATTATATGCCATGCTTATGGCCTATAGGGCATCTCTAAAAACTCATTCACATCAAAATTTTCAGAGCCTTTCTTAGGCGAATAAAATTTATGAAGTACTATCGAGATAATACAAGAAAATTTTATAAAGTATAAGGGAGGCACTGAAAACCCTTTGGGAGCAAGAATAATAGATAATCTGACTGCGTTATATTTTTTGTGAAATAGCTATGGCTATTCCAAGCCAACGCGGCAAGCTGGCTCGTTCGCTAAAAATGTTTTCAAAACATTTTTTTAACGCTCCGCCCTCTTGCATCTTATT
>QIJL01000565.1 GCA_003232435.1 Flavobacteriales bacterium
TCTCTCCTTATGTTTTTGAAGATGAGGCCGAAGAACTATTGAAAAACGATTCCGTTTTAAAAGAAGCTTTTGATCAGAAAAAAATTGAAGAACCCGATTTCGCCGCGAATTGGTATAACCAACTCGATTGGCTTTTCAAAAAAACGGAACACTATGAAGCGGCTCATTTGCAATATCCGGTATATCGCTTCCTAAAAGATCAGAGCGAACAGAAGAACTAGTATCCGAATAAAATGCGAATGTTCACATATGAATTCTCAAGAGCCTTCTGAATTTTTTTAGGGCCTTTCCATTTGACCTTTTTGATACCCTCCTTTTTTTCTCCCTTTAATTTTCCCTCATAGTACGTTTTCATTGCGAACCAATGTACTTCCTTTAGGGTATCGGTACCATTGTTCTTGAAAACATGGTATGTAGTTTTGAGAAAATTTTCAATGCGAAGATCTTTCACGCCGGTTTCTTCCATAACTTCCCGAATCGCACAAGTTTCAATTGATTCGCCTTTGTCCAATTTACCTTTCGGAAGATCCCACTTTTCATTCCTATAAATAAAAAGAACTTTGCCTTTTTTATTGGTAACTACCCCCCCTGCTGCTACGACAAGCGGAATTCTCTTGGTGAATTTTTTTAGGATTTCTTCATGATTGGGATGATAAATGTAAGCCTCTTTCAGCTTTCCCTTTCTTAAGGCCTTAATGGCCTCCTGTATCGAATCTTGATTAAGCAGGAAATATTTGTTGTCTCCGGCATCCGAAAGATTGTTGGTTAAGACAAGTGGACGCTCGTTAACAAAAACTTTATACATTTGCGACATGATTTTAGACAACGACACCGCAAAAAAAACGGCAGAACTGCTCTTGCAAATTAATGCAATAAAGTTGAATCCTGAAAATCCGTTTACATGGGCTTCAGGTTGGAAATCGCCGATTTATTGTGACAATAGAATTGTGCTCTCATACCCGCAAATTCGCAATTATCTGCGTGAGGAAATGGCCAAACAGTTGGAAAATCTTTATGGAAAACCAGATGTCATTGGCGGGGTCGCGACGGGTGCTATTGGAATCGGCATGCTCGTTGCCGATTATCTTGGGTTGCCATTTATTTATGTTAGGCCCGAGGCAAAATCGCATGGGCGTCAAAATCAAATCGAAGGGCATTTCGAATCGGGTCAAAAAGTCGTTGTAATCGAAGACCTCATCAGTACTGGGAAGAGTAGCCTGCACGCAGTCGATGCTTTGAACTCAGTCGGAGCTAACATCAAAGGAATGTTGGCAATTTTTACCTACGGATTCGATCTTTCGGTCAAGAACTTTGAAAAAAAAGATGTCGAACTCCATACATTGAGCGACTATACCCATTTAATCGAACAGGCCGCCGAAACGAATTATATAAAAGAAGAACAGTTAAATACTTTATCTGAATGGAGAAATAATCCTTCAGGTTGGAAACAATAATTAAGATGCACATCGAATCTCCTAAAAAAACAGTTTCAAAAAATAAGCAAGAGGTTTTTGAATTTCTTTCCGATATCAAAAACTTTGAACGATTGATGCCGGATAACATCAGCAAATTCGAAGTTTTAAACGAAGACACTTTTATATTTGCCCTGAAAGGCATGCCCGAAATTACCTTGAAGCGAAAAGAACAAATTCCGCATGAAAAAATAGTACTAGGTGCGGCAGAAGGAAAATTAGATTTTACCTTGACGGCGGATATTCAAGAACTATCTGAAAATTCTACAGAGGTTACCTTACATTTTAATGGGGAGTTCAATGCAATGATGGCAATGATGATTAAAAACCCTATTACGAACTTTATCGGTGCTTTATCCGAGAATCTGGGAAAGATTTAAATTAGTAAAGCAATTTAATTTCCTTAAGTCCAAATTCCTTAAGAACATTACTTTCCAACAGAACCTGTAGCCGTCCGTTTTCTGAAATTCCATTGATGGTTCCGGCAAATTTTTGCCCATCCGGCTTTTGAAAATTCGCAACTTCACCATACATAAACAGTACTTCCAGATAAGATTCTTTAACCTCTGTTATTTTCCCCGATTCAAGAAGTTTGAAATAATGGATCAGTTTTTCTAGGAGGCTTTGAAGTAGCTCATCCAAATTAAAACTTTTTCCTAACAACAATTTAAGAGAGGTAGCGTTAAAATGGTTAGGGAAATCGGTCTGATTGACATTAAGGCCGATACCGATGACAGAGGCCCTTATTTGTCGGCCTTTCGCGATATTTTCAATAAGAATGCCACATATTTTACCAGTTCCTGACAGAATGTCGTTAGGCCACTTAATTTTTAAATCCGACGTATTATAGGCATGCAACATAGTATAAATGGCCAGCGAAACCGCCATGTTCAAATGAAATTGGTTCTGAATTAAAAATCCGTCGAATTTTTTCAAGATGCTAAAGGTGAGGTTTTTACCTTTGGTAGATTGCCAAGAGGTACCCATTTGGCCTCGTCCTTCGGTTTGCTCTTTGGTAATTACAACAGATAGGTCTTCAAGGGGCTCGGAGAGCATAAGATTTTTGAGATACAGATTTGTAGAGTCCGTGGCATCAAGTTTGATTATATGCATCTGTTACCCCGTATTTTGATATTGATATCTTATGTTAAAAACTAGGGTCAAAAGAACAAAAAAATAATAACTTTGTGGAAACTAGAATATTTGAATGCAGAAAGGAAAAGCTAGCGCAGACGAGTTGATCGCTTTGATTTTACAAGGAATGGAAGAAGTAAAGGGACAGGAGATTAGATTGTTAGACCTCAGGGAGATAGAAAATACAGTTTGTGACTACTTTATAATTTGTAACGGTACTTCAAATACGCATGTGAACGCTATCGTTGGATCCGTTCAGAAAACAGTGAGCAAGGCAATAAAAGACAAGCCTTGGCATGTTGAAGGCAGTGAAAATGCCGAATGGATTTTAATGGATTATGTAAACGTAGTCGTTCATGTCTTCCAAAAACATATTCGTGAATATTATGATATCGAAGGCCTGTGGGGCGATGCAAAGGTTACCGCAATGGAAGGCAGTCTTAATCAGTAAAAAAATATAATGGCAAAAGATAACAATACGAATCCTAAGAAACCGAAGTTCAGCACATGGTGGGTTTATGGCTTGATCGCTATACTATTGATCGGGTTTCAAGTGTTGAACAGCGGTGATTTTTCGGGTACAAAAACGACAACGACCTCCGAACTTCAAGAATACTTGCGAAATGGTGACATCGAAAAGATTACGATTATCACAAATACGAATCAAGCAAAAGTATTTCTATCTGATGAGGCCTTGGCAAAAGACGTTCATAAAGAAGTCGCCGAAAAACCTTTTTCTATCGGTACGGCGGTCATTCCACAATATGTTTTAGACTATGGGGATCTTCAGATCTTTCAGAACGAGATAACCGAGATCAAAAAAGAGAGCAATCTTGATACCATAGTTGAATTTGATAAGGAATCGAGCTATTTCATTGATCTTCTTGTAGGTATTTTACCTTTTGTTTTGATCATCGGAATCTGGATCTATCTCATGCGCCGGATGTCTGGCGGCGGCGGCGGTGCCGGAGGCCAGATATTCAACATCGGCAAATCAAAGGCAAAGCTTTTTGACGAGAAGACCGACACGCGTACTTCTTTCAAAGATGTTGCGGGGCTGGAAGGTGCCAAAGAAGAGGTCGAGGAAATAGTGGAGTTTTTGAGAAATCCTGACAAGTATACTTCTTTAGGAGGAAAAATTCCTAAGGGAGCGCTCTTGGTAGGCCCCCCCGGAACAGGTAAGACACTTTTGGCCAAGGCGGTAGCCGGAGAAGCTAAAGTGCCTTTCTTTTCATTGTCGGGATCCGATTTCGTTGAAATGTTCGTCGGTGTAGGTGCATCTAGGGTCCGTGATCTTTTTAAACAGGCCAAAGATAAATCCCCGGCCATAATTTTTATCGATGAGATAGATGCCATCGGTCGTGCCCGTGGAAAAAACAATTTTACTGGTTCGAACGACGAAAGAGAAAATACGCTCAACCAGCTCTTGACCGAGATGGATGGTTTCGGAACGAACACGAATGTTATCGTGCTGGCAGCCACAAACAGGGCAGATATACTTGACAAGGCCTTGATGCGTGCCGGAAGATTCGATAGACAGATTTATGTCGACCTGCCGGATATACGTGAGCGTAAAGAAATATTCGAAGTGCATCTCAGGCCTATAAAAACCGCCGAGACTTTAGATCTTAACTTTTTGGCAAGACAGACCCCGGGATTCTCCGGTGCCGATATCGCCAATGTCTGTAACGAAGCTGCCTTGATTGCCGCACGTCAAGAAAAGAAGGCGGTTACAAAACAAGATTTCCTAGATGCGGTCGACCGAATCGTCGGCGGATTGGAAAAAAAGAACAAGATCATAACACCAAGAGAGAAAAAAACCATCGCCTATCACGAAGCAGGTCATGCAACCGTAAGTTGGATGTTAGAACACGCAGCTCCTCTTGTAAAGGTAACTATCGTTCCTAGAGGGCAATCTTTGGGCGCGGCATGGTATCTACCTGAAGAACGGTTGATTGTGCGACCCGAACAAATGAAAGATGAAATGTGCGCTACCATGGGTGGTCGGGCCGCCGAAAAAGTCATTTTCGACCAAATCTCGACAGGGGCATTAAGTGACCTTGAAAAGGTAACTAAACAGGCCAGGGCCATGGTAACCGTTTATGGATTGAACGATAAAATCGGAAACCTCACGTATTACGATTCTTCGGGTCAGACCGATTATGGTTTTTTAAAACCATATAGTGAAGATACGGCCAAGACAATCGACCAAGAAATTTCAAAGCTTATAGAAGAACAGTATCGACGCGCTATACAAGTGCTAGAGGAAAACAAAGACAAGCTTACCATACTTGCCGAACATTTGCTTGAAAAAGAAGTCATCTTCAAAGAAGATCTTGAAAAAATATTCGGAAAGCGACCTTTTGTAAAAGAAGAGATGGATGATCCCTTGGCAGAAAAAGTTACCGAGGCAAAGGAGCAGCCGGTCAACAATGAAGAGCCGGCAGCAGAACTCGGAAAAGAAAATAAATAGTTACATTTAGTGTTTTCTTATATAACTAACCAGAAACAAATTGAAATTTATTAGCATCGATGGGGCTATTTGACAAATTGTTCGGGGGTAGAAAAAAGGTTTCCAAAGAGACTTTAGAGGCCCGTGGTGCCCATATGCCCGACCTCAATATTCCCGTTGATGAAAAATTTACCATACACTTCAAGAAAAACGGGGGTAAGTTTTTGTATTGCGATTCCTCAAAAGAAATTTCCCAAGCCCTAAAAAATATCGTAACCGAGAACGATTGGCAAAACTATCCCTTTCTAATATTAGATGATAGATTAGGAAAAAAGTTCTCAAAAGAGAATATCGGCTTTACCGACAAGACCGACCAGAGCGAAGTCTTTTTCACTACCTGTGAACATCTGATCGCCCAAAACGGTTCGATTTTGGTCTGCTCCAATCAACTTCTCGAAAATAAATTGAGCGACCTGCCCGATAATGTCATTGTCTATGCTACGACAAGTCAGTTGGTAGAATCCATCGGTGAAGGTCTTAAGGTAATCAAGAAAAAGTACGGTCGAAGTATTCCGACCAATATCACTACCCTAAAACATTTTCAGGCCAACGAGGAAAACGACCACAATTTCCTTACCTATGGCAGCAGCTCCAAAAACCTTTATCTTTTACTTCTGGAGGATTTATAATATGAATGAGATTTTAAGGCGGTCGATTACCGGGGCAATTTATATGATACTTCTGCTCTCCGCCGTTTTCCTTAGTTCAGATGCCTTTGATTTTTTATTCATGATCTTCGGTCTTGCCTGTATTTACGAATACAAACGTCTGGTCGGGCTAAGAGGTTATTCGATTTTCTTGGCCTATTTGGTCTTATGGTGGATTTTCATATATCTCATAAAGGAATATGATAAAACGCTTATCAACATACTTATGTTCGTTACCATTATCGTAGACATGGGCATGCTATTTTACTTGTTCTCTAAAAAAGAAAGACAGTTCAGTACTTTGGAAAAGTTTATTGCCGGTCTTTTCTATATCGGGGGTGGATGCATCTTCTTGACAATGATCCCGTACAAGGATAATGATTTTGCAAAATTTTTGATTATCGGTATTTTTATATTGATTTGGATAAATGATAGTTTCGCCTATTTGGTAGGTCGAACCTTCGGAAGAACAAAACTCTTCCCTCGCGTGTCTCCCAAAAAAACCTGGGAGGGAACTATAGGAGGAATGGTCTTCGCATTGGTGACCGCATACTTTATGGCAAACTACGAACCAATCGTAAGCCCTGTACAATGGGTAACCTTGGCAGCGGTCATCGTAGTTACCGGTAGTTTGGGAGACCTTGTAGAATCAAAACTCAAGAGATCTGCGGGCGTGAAAGATAGCGGTGCGATCATGCCGGGCCACGGGGGAATGCTAGATCGATTAGACAGTTTGATTTTTGCGGCACCCTTTGCCTACTTAACCTTAAATATCTTTGCGAATGTTTCATAGAGAGGGACAAAAAATTATTTTAACCACCTTTTTTTTAGTGGCCGCTGCAGTACTACTAGCGCAATTCTACTTGGAAACACCTTGGCTTAAAATGACAATTCAAATTTTGGCCTTGGTGATCTTAGTGCTGATTTTGCAGTTCTTTAGGAATCCCAAAAGAATGGCGCCCAAAGATTTCAATGATATCTTGGCGCCAGTTGATGGCAAAGTGGTCGTGATCGAAGAAGTTGAAGAAACAGAATACTTTAATGACAAACGCAGACAGATATCCATTTTCATGTCGCCCACAAACGTGCACGTTACGAGGTACCCTGCAAGCGGTCCGATAAAATATTCGAAATACCACCCAGGTAAATACTTGGTGGCATGGCATCCTAAATCAAGTACCGAAAACGAACGAACGACCGTTGTCATTAACACACCGAAATTTGGCGACATCCTATATCGTCAGATTGCCGGGGCAATGGCACGACGTATCGTTAACTATGCCGAAGAAGGTAAAAGTGCCCAACAAGGTGACGATGCCGGTTTTATCAAATTCGGTTCAAGGGTCGATTTGTTTTTACCTTTGGATTGTGCAGTCACTGTCAAACTAAATCAAAAAGTGGTCGGCGCCAAAACCTGCATTGCCAGCACTGTTCAAAAAGATGAAAAAGAAGAAATTACGTACTGATTTTTCGAAAGCGGTCGATTATGTAAATGAGTTCACCGATTCATTACCTCCTGATCTAATGCTCAAATTATATGCTTACTACAAAATAGTCACGAAAAACTCGGACAATCCCAAAAGTGAGACACCATTAATTGATGCCTTCAAGGCCAATGCACTTATTCAAGCAAAGAATATTAGTAGAGAAAATGCTATGAAGGCTTACATAAAGTTAGTAAAAAAAGAATTAAAGGAATGATTTATAATTAGAACCGAATATTTTGATTCAATTTGGCACTTGAAGATTCATTCATATAAATCATTTAAATCGGCTTTGCACAGCTCTTCAATAAAGCTTCCTATTTTCTCCGTAACATCCTTAAAAAAAAGTTCGCCCTTTTCTTTGGTAGCCTTATGCGGATTACCTACCCCCGTATCTTCGCTTATCGCTGACCATTTTCGCTCGGCCCAAGCCCATCCTTCAGAAAATGCCTTTATTTTGTATTTTCTAGAAGCCCCGTCTCCCCAGTTTTCTTTTGGGAGTACAAGATCAGGTCTTAAGTGTAACATTAAACTGGTTTCCATTTCGTCGGCATGGTCGCCTTCTTCCTCGAAATAAGATAGCTGCGGGAAAAAACAAAAGCTGATAAACATTTTTGGGAATTTGAGTCCTAATTCTCGCACCAAAGGCTTAAAGTCATTACCACCGTGACCGTTAAAAATGAGCAATTTATTAATGCCCTGCCGATTTAACACTGTGACAATATCGGTTAAAATCGCAAGCTGGGTACTTGGGTTCAGATTGATATCCAAATAAATATCGGACTGGCCAGTATTTACCCCAAACGGAATCGTGGGCAATACAATGACCTTAGCATTTTTTTCCCAAGCCAATCTGGCCGATTCTGCGACCATATGATCGGCCTGGATGTTATCGGTGGCATAAGGCAAGTGGTAATTATGTGCTTCGGTAGCCCCCCATGGTAAAACGGCCAATTCAAATTTGGTGTCTTTTAAGGCTTTCCAATTGGTCTCGGCAAGAATATAGGGTCTCATAGTCGTTTGCTTTTGAGGTACAAACTTAAGAACCTACTCCGAGACGACAAGAACTATTCGAAAATATCAAGGTAATAGGCGCAGGTATATTGACCGCACAAATCTTCGCGCTCCTTTAGGCGGTAGTATTTCCGACTTCCGGTTTTGCGAAATGTGTAATTGATTTTTCGGTCTAGAAGTCCGCAACAGCCTAGGGTAAAAAGCTTTAAATGGCCTTTGACCGTAAAGTTACGTTCGTCGATTACGGTAATAGTTCCATCCAAAAGAACATATTCCTCTTTATTGTCAGAGTATTGCTTGCCTTTTATTTTTAGAACACCGTCTTCTTCGGTAATTTGGGCAGTGCCATATCCGTCCCAAATAAATTGTACCCCGAACATATGTTCGCCAATAAGTTCCGTTTCAAAATTATCTTGACCATTTTGTGCTGAAACAGAGAAGGTCAAGGCTAGAATACCGAAAAAAAGAATCTTCAACTTATTTGTCATTGCCGCTTCAAGTAATTGTTTCGTATTCTATTAAGAGACTGGCCTTCATATAATTTTTGCGCAAAGGTTCGATCAAAGTAAGGCTATAGGGCCACCTTGGAACCAAAAGTATCTTTTTCCAAAAAGGTAAAATAAATTCCTCCAAAAAAGGTAATCAGAAAGTAAAGACCGACCAAAAGGCCGCCCCATGAAAGATAGGAATTGATCCCGAACCAATCGCCGGTTATCAAAATAAGAGCAATGCCAAGAACAGCTCGAAACACTTCGATCCATACAGCATATCGCGTTCGATCCATCAAGCTGGTATAGCCATAGATTCCCACAAAAATAAAGGCACTGAAAATTGCCAAGCCATCAAAACCGATGTTTGAATAATTATAGAACATGAACAACAACAAAAACATTGTGGACATTAATTGAAAAATAGCGTAGCCACTCAAAGCTTTTGTAGATGGTGTCTTATAGCGCTCAAACCCATAAACGTCTTCAATAATGGTAATTGGATATTTTTCTTTCACGTCGGCAGGCCGCCAGCCTGTTGGCATAAACCAGAGTCGAAATTTGTCCCAATAGTTATTGGTGCGCCATGCATCTTTTATCAAACGCCAGATATGTTGAAAGTTGATCAAAACGGGATTCCAAGTGGCGACAGGTTTCAAAACCCCGTATTGCGGTGGCACATCATCAAGCTCTTCTTGAAAAGTACCGAACCATCGATCCCAAATACAAAGAATCTGCCCTAAGTTTTTGTCTATGTACTCCGGATTGATCGCATGGTGTACCCGATGTTGCGATGGAGTGACGATAATATATTCGAGCCAACCCATTTTTCCGATATGTTGTGTATGGTACCAGAACTGCGCGAATAAATGAATGGGGGCCAAAATGGCGATTACTTCATTCGGTACACCTAAAACTGCTGCAGGAATAAGGAGTATGGCGAAATAGCCCAATAAATTAGAAATCGATTGCCGCAGTGCACACGCCAGATTAAACTCTTCACTGCTATGATGGATAACATGTTGGTTCCAAAAAAAATTTATTTGATGGCTGAGTCTGTGGTTCCAGTAACCTGCGAAATCGAATACGATAAATGCGATCAACCAAACCAGCCAAGTCGCCTTGATTTCAGTGACCGCTAAAACCTCTAGTAAATAAGAGTAAGAAACAAGAATAATGCCCAGGCCCAAGGTATCTTTAATGATATTGGTAAAGCCCGAACTGATGCTAGAGACCGAATCCATGACCTTGTGCTTCTGATCTTTTACAAAATGACCGTACGATATTTCAATTACCAATAGCACCGTAAAAAAAGGAATGGCATAGAGAAGAGCTTTGGCGTAGGTTTCCACTTACAATAACATTTTGTCTTTTACAAATATAACGAAATAGATATTTGTTTTTATTCGGACAAAAGCCAGGGGCGTACGACAAATTTCCCTTGGCTCTAGTTTAAAATAGCTATGATTCCTGAAAGTCCTACGGTTATTGGTTCGGTATTACGGGTTTGGGCTAAACCTGCCGGCAGGCAGGCGGGTTCGCTACAATCCAAGAAGTTTAAACCAGTTCATTATTTTATGGGATGTGATTTCTTCAAAGGCCGCAACAATGAAAAGCTGCGTTTATCCAGGAGGTTAGTACATGACAAAAAAATATTTTGTTTTGTAAATAGCTAAATGTCAATAATTTGTAAAAATGTCATTTCGAGCGCAGTCGAGAACTCATTTCACTAAAAGGCACAAAAGAAAGGTCTGGACTTTAGTTTATCTTGAGCGAAGCCGAAAGGCTCGACCCGACAAATTAAGCTTGGCTAATTTTTGTCATGTACTAAAAGGGATATGGGTATATTTATTCCGTATGTAATCCGATCGAGCTGCTTTAGGTTTATCGCCCAGATCCAAGATGGTTTTTTAGTTACCTTTGCCTCATGCAAAAACCCACCCAAATTTACGGTATACGAGCTGTTCTGGAGGCGATAAACTCCAACGAACCTATTGACAAGATCTTTATTCAAAGAGGCCTTAGGGGTGACTTATTCAGAGAGCTGGAAGGTACCATTCGCAAGAACCAGATCAATGCCTCTTATGTGCCGATTGAAAAACTCGACCGACTCACAAAAAACAACCACCAAGGTGTGGTTGCCAACATATCGCCAATTACTTTTTATGAGCTTGAGGCCTTGGTCGAAAATGTTATGGAGCACAAAAAACAACCCTTGTTCCTGTTATTGGACCAACTCTCCGATGTACGGAATTTTGGTGCCATTATACGAACCGCGGAATGCACCGGGGTAGACGGGATCATCATTCAAAAAAAAGGGGCGGCACCCGTTACTGCCGACACTATTAAAACATCGGCAGGTGCCGCCTTTAAAGTGCCCATGGCCAAAGTAGACCATATCAAAGATGCTGTTTTCTATTTACAGGCCTCGGGCGTACAGGTTATCGCCGCCACGGAAAAAACATCAAAGACCATTTATGAGTTATCCTTCAAAAGACCCTGTGCCATTGTTATGGGTGCTGAAGGAAAAGGAATTTCCCCCTCGACCTTGAAAGCCGTAGATGAAAAAGCCAAGCTGCCCCTATTGGGTGAAATAGGTTCGCTAAACGTATCCGTAGCCTGCGCAGTATTTCTTTATGAAGCGGTTAGACAAAGAAATCAATTCAGAATTATGAATTCATAATTCTGAATTATTCCCTTTCTTTTTTAAATGGTAGGTTATTTTTATAGAATCGCCCATAGCTTGAATTTCTTCTGGTGCTTTTTCTACAAAATTTCCGTCTTCATCAAAATGTTGCAAAAACTCATCTTCCTCCTCATTATAACCTTCCTTCTCCCAAGCATACTTTTTGTTCGACGGCGTCTTGGTCTTTATCAAAAACGCAAAAAGTAGACCTACAACGAAGCCTCCTAAATGACCCTCCCAAGAGATTCCATCTTTTACCGGAAAAATATACCACAGAAGACTGCCATAAATAAATACCACAACCAACGAAAGGGCGACAAGCCGATAATATTTGGTAAAAATCCCCTTAAAAAAAATAAAACTTGCAAGTAGATAAATAATTCCACTAGCGCCGATGTGGTATGAGGGTCGACCGATAATCCATGTAAATAAACCGGAGAGCAATGCACCTAGCAACAGTACTCTTAAGGCATTATCCCTATAAAAATAAAATAATGAGGCCAATAAAACTGCCAGGGGAATCGTATTGTTATAGAGATGCTTTATGGATCCATGTATGAAAGGGCTGAAAGCAATGCCTTGCAAACCTTTTATTCTACGGGGGTAAATACCATGATCGTTTAAATTGACCTGAAAACGAACCTCGACCCAAAACACCATCCATATTGATAAAACCGCCAACATGGGTACAATTAAGACGGAATTTGTATACTTAAAACTATGTTGTTCTGACATATTATGGGTTCAAAGTTTCAGGTTTCAGGTTCAAAAGAGATATTAAGATAACAACAAATCGACCGTATATTGAAACAACGACAGATTGTCATTCTAATTGTCTTGTCATTCCGACGCAGGAGGAATCCTCTCAACCGTTGAATCGGTGCCAATGAGATTCCTCCTGCGTCGGAATGACAATTTCCCCAATTATCTTATTTTTATGCCATGAACGAACCATTGGCGGAAAGGGTACGGCCCAAGACCTTAGAGGAATATGTTAGCCAGCACCATTTGGTAGGGAAAAAAGGTTCGCTGACTACCCAGATAAAAAAGGGAATTATTCCGTCTTTGATTTTATGGGGACCTCCCGGTACAGGCAAAACAACTTTGGCGAATATCATTGCAAATGAAAGTGACCGCCCATTCTACACATTAAGTGCAATTAGCAGCGGGGTCAAAGATGTTCGCGAGGTCATCGAAAAGGCCAAACAAAGCGGCGGATTGTTCACTTCGAAAAACCCGATTCTATTCATTGACGAAATTCATCGGTTTAGCAAATCTCAACAAGACTCGCTTTTAGGAGCTGTCGAAAAAGGTTGGGTAACCCTTATCGGCGCCACTACCGAAAACCCGAGTTTTGAGGTTATTCCGGCTCTACTTTCGCGTTGCCAGGTATATGTTCTGAATCCGTTTGGGAAAAAAGACCTTGAGGAATTACTTCAGCGTGCAATCGAACATGACGATTTTCTAAAATCAAAAAAAATCAACCTGAAGGAAACCGAGGCCCTTTTGCGTCTATCGGGTGGCGATGGGAGAAAACTGCTCAATATTTTTGAATTGGTCGTTTCTTCGGAGGATAAAAAAACGGTCAACATTACCGACAAATTGGTAATGGGCAAGGTGCAGCAAAATACCGTACTCTATGACAAGACTGGCGAACAACATTATGATATTATTTCAGCATTTATCAAATCGATACGAGGAAGTGATCCGAACGGAGCCGTATATTGGCTGGCAAGAATGATAGAAGGTGGTGAAGATGTGAAATTTATCGCCCGTAGAATGCTGATCTCGGCATCTGAGGATATCGGACTTGCGAATCCAACTGCTCTAGTAATAGCGAACAGCGCATTTCAGGCAGTCAGTACCATCGGCTACCCTGAGGCTCGCATAATTCTGAGCCAATGCGCCATTTATTTGGCAACTTCCGCCAAAAGCAATGCCAGTTATATGGCAGTGGGCAAGGCCCAGCAGGCAGTAAAACAGACCGGAGACCTATCAGTGCCTTTACATTTGCGAAATGCACCTACCAAATTGATGAAAGATCTCGGTTACGGAAAGGACTATCAATACTCCCATGATTTCAATAACAATTTTGTAGAAAGTGAGTTTCTACCTGAGGAACTGGAAGGAACTTCATTCTATGAACCCGGCTCAAATCAACGCGAAAAAGCGATAAAGGATTTTTTGAAAAATAGATGGAAGGATAAGTATCAGTAGGCAGTGGGCAAAACCACAATTTCTTGTGTCAAAAAGCCTAGAATCCAATTTAGACACTGAGAAACCGCCCTAATTAAACCACTATGCATTGCAAGCACATAGATTTTTTTACTAATGAAATTCGTTTTTTTTAAATATCCGTTTTTGTCGGAAGACCGAAGTCGGAAGCGATCGTCTTCCAACTTCCCACATCGGGCTTCTGGCGGCCAAGAAGAAACGATAGGTGTTTTAGAATCCGCCCAAGGCGGACTTGCACTAACCTGCCTGCCGGCAGGGTTTCAACTAACGATTGTGACCGATGAAATTTTTCAAAACTTTATGTCAATTTCTTCTGACATCAAGGTATCGCCTTCGTAATACTCAAAAACCCATTTGCCGTTCTTGTTGATCAAAATACCGCTGGTACTTTCTTTTTGGGCAATAAAATAGCCTTGCACCGATGTATTGTATATTCTCATCGTTATCTTCGGGGTGCTATCGACTAATTGAAAGCCATTTTGCAATTTTTGGGCATATAATGTAATATCGACTCCTGTGGTAAGAACTTTTGACTCTGCTTTTTCGACCTCGGGTTTTTTGATATCGGTGGAAACAGGTTCCATGGTCTTGAAACTTTGTTCTTCTCGTGTAGTTTTCTGCTCGACAACAGGTACGGATTTCTCCGCTTTTTTATAATCGGATTCTTTTGGCCCAATGCTCTTATAGGTTTGTCTTTCAGTAGTCGCCTCTTGAACCACCACACTGTTATCTTGATTCTTGGGCTTCACGGAAGTCTTCTGCTCTTCATCCAATTTTTTAACATCGTTCTTGAAACTTACGGTAATAGGCTCATTTATCTCGGACTTGCCATTGTATTTATATTGCAACCCATCAAAGGATTTCATAGCCTCGGTAATAGCTTCTGTATAACTTAATTTATAGTCTTTTTGTTTACTATTCCCTTCCGAAGTGGCAAAAATTTCTTGTTTATTGCAGTCGTTCAAAACAATTGTGGTCTTCGTCTTAAACATTGATGATTTGTCCCTGAGAGCCACAAAAAGTGCCTGACACCTATTCATTGCCAAATCTTCGGGCAGCTTATCTTCCCAAACGGCGGTAAAGCCTTTTTTGCTAAAAAGATGTTTGATCAAAGTACTTGTCTGGTATTGGTTTTCCTTATTAAAATCTTCGAATTTTTTCGGCACAACGATGTACTTGTAGTCATTCAAATTTGTTTGGGCCTTACCCAAGTAACTTCCGAAAAGAAAAACGGATAAAATTATGTAGCGCATTATAGTCGAATTGAGCATCTGTCTAAAATTATTTTTGGAGGGAGCCATAAAAAGAATTCCCCGAATATATAGTTATTTCAAACAGAGGTATGCAAAAGATATACCAAATAATTTAGAAGAAAACTACTTCTTGCCCCAAGATATAATATTTAATCCGAATTGGAAAGATTGGTAGCGGCTGTTGGCCAGGTTCTGATAACCTAAAAGGTTATCGGCCAAAACATAGAAATTTACCGGCCCTGCCTGTAAGTTGAGACCCAGCCCTATATTGGTAAAGGAGAATTTATCAACGGTGTATGTGCTTTTCAACGCTAGCACATTGCCAATCCTACGTTGATAAAAAGCAGTCAGCGCAACTTGCGGCCCGCGCGGTCTATTGATTGCATATAAATGGCCACCGGCACTATTGGCATATTTAACACCCCTAGTACTGCCAGAGACATTTGGGCCACAATCGCAATTCTCCAGCGATTGTATCTGTTCTCCCCAATTGTGCCTTATCGACGCGTTTAATTTAGTCGGTCTAAAGGTTACATAACTTTTGTCGTTTTCTTCAAAAGGAATCAAAGCCTCGACATCATCGATCAAATCTTCCCAAAAATCTTGATTAGGATCTGAAAGGGCATCGGGCAAAATAATCTCAACACCTTCGACAGTGGCACTTCCCTTGAGAGTATATCTCTTTACATCGTTGGAGTGATAGATAAAACCCAAATCTAGAAGACTGGCCGTAAAAACGGTTTGATCGCTCAATTTATAAGTAAAACCCAAATCGGTCCCTATACCAAGATTACCGCCGAAAAATGCCCTTTTTGTAATCGTATTGGCCAGGGTGCCATCTTTTTCCGCTTCGCGGATGGAGGGAATACCAGAAATCCGCCATTCCATATCCGAGACCAAGGTATTCGCAAAAATATTGTTCTGACCCTGGGTAGTTACGAAATACCCATCGTTTTTAGTAGAATTGAAGTCAAAGATGCTGGAATAGATCTTTGCCCTAACCCCGACCGTTAATTGATCGTCCATGCGTTTATTGACTCCAAAATGAAATACGTTCATCATTTCTCCCCGAGTCTTCAAGTGGCTAAGGTCGAACCTTCTGTTCAAATTATTGGCATTACCCTCAAAACCCAGAATTGCCAGATCTCGAAACCAATATCCGATGGCATCGCCTTCATTATAAATTCCGAATGAATAAAAGTTATCCTCGTCCCTACCCCGAAAACCACCGCTGAGAAGCTCTACTTGATAGGTTCCACTGAGCTCGTCACGAGGGGACATCCCATAAATTACCTGTTGGCTGAATTTATCGGTAAAATCGAGGCCATCGTTCAGGAATAGATCATTGACGTCTACACCGCTGGAACCGGCCTGAAATGAAATATTGGAAACAGGTACCCCGGCATACCATTTATAATCGATCTCTACACCGGGGTTGACCATCAACGACTGAGGAATCTCATTGAAATCATATAACAATTGCTTGTTCTGGCCGTGCATACAAATGCAGACCAACAAAATGGCCAATACCAAAATGCCGTTGTTTCTCATTTGAGGGAGAGTCTAAATTTGCCGCTTGACTTTAGTATGACCTTTGGGTCGGGGAGGTTAGAGGTACTCGTATTATCGCCATTGTTCAAAGCACTCACTCGTATAGCAGAGGTATTTCTGATGATATCCAAACTTCGACCCGACCCGCCATAGGGAATCTCGCGTAATTCAACCGATTCGGGTGGCGCAGGGGCAATGGGGAACTGCTCGGTATCAAGCACATTTCCGCTTTCATCAATAAACTCCACGGTAATATCCAACGCTTTACTAGTCGAGTTTTCAACAATGTAAGTTACCACTCCGTCAAGAACACGATCGGCAAAAATGGCATCCGAGAACCCGTCAAAATTAAAGTCTTGTGTATAGAAATTCGCTGATGCGGCAAGATTGATGATGCTTTCAGGTGCTTCAACATAAAGAATGCTTCCTTCAATAATGGGCTCAATCCTCAAATCGTCGAATTGATCAAAGTTCGTTTCTTCAATACAAGAATGCAGTGAGCCTAAAATCAATAATCCCAATAAAAAATTACCAAGCTTGTTTCCCATCTTAAAACCCGTCTTCCACTTGAAAAGAAGTATCGTTATAACCTATATAACTCTACAAATAGGTTTTTATTTCATGAAGTTTATGTATGATGGGGCAGAGGACGTGCGGTGCTTCGCCATGGGCGTTAAAGTGCATTGCGTGAAAACCGACCGCCTGCGCACCCTGAATATCTGCTTCAAGATTATCGCCTATCATCAAAGACTTTTCAGGGGTTGCCTCAGCAGTATACAGGGCCAGTTCAAAAATAATTGGGTTCGGTTTTTTGACTCCTGCCATTTCTGAATCTATTATTTTATCGAAATAAGCATGTATATTGGAGTTCCGCATCTTTTTTTCCTGAATTTCTTGGAAGCCATTTGTTATGATGTGCAGTCGATAGCTGCCTTTTAAGTAGTCAAGAATGTCTATGGTACCAGGAAATAGATGATCAAAAGAAGAAAGATTGACGATGTATTCATCGGAAAGCAAGTTTATGGTTTCATCCGATACCGACTTTCCCAACATATCAAAAACTTTTTTCAGTCTTTGATATCTCAAATCGGTCTTGCTGATCCTCTCTTCGCGATAAAGCTTCCAAAAGGCAAGATTCTGAGGAACATAAACTTCCAAGAAGTCATCCAAATTAACAGCTACACCGTTTTCCAGGAAAATTTTCTCAAAGGTAAGGGCCGAATTCCTTTCAAAATCCCACAAGGTGTGGTCCAAATCAAAAAAAACGTCGGTTACGATGTTCTTAAACATTTTGTGCCTTGATTACCGCTTCGTACAACTCCAACCAATTTACTTTGTGCTTGTCGCCTAAAAGTTCGTTCGAGAAAATGCTGATGAATTCCCCATTGACCATTCTTACCTCGTTCGAAAGATCCGATATTATTTTAAGTATATCTTCTTGTTGTCTGAGGCCTACCAGAGCATAATCATGCACTGCAAAAGAATGCACCCGAATGGGCTGTTGTATTTCAAGGTTGATATCATAAAAATAAAAAGGATTGCAGGTACCCGCCCTGAAACCAACTTCATGCGTATAGCCCATGGTATAATCATCTGTAAATTCGGTCTCGACCAAATTTCTATACGTTATCGGCACATCGACCCTGTTATATCTCATTCTAGAGAAATTTACGGGTCGATTGATGACAGCGGCCAATCTGTTTTTTTCCTGTTTTAATAATTCCGTGTTGCCGAATGAGCTATAAGAAGCTGCCAACGAGACACTGCTATAATCGGCCATGGACTTAATCAAAAACCTGAATTTATTATTGGTAGGCGAAACGTTTTTATCATGGGTCGAATAATCGGCGAACTGAAAAAAGAATATACTTTTCGTCCTGTGCTTTTCATGCATTTCGATCAAAGTCGAGAAATTGTCATATGGATCGTTCTTGCCAAACCAAACCCCAAATCGCTTGAAAACACGTCGAATTTTCAATGTTCCTAAATCCATCAGAAACCCTGCCGTTCCTCGAACAAACCCTCGGTAGGCATAACTGTGAGACGTAGTGATATCTATCAATGAGGTAAATGGGTACTTTCTTGGTTTGCTTTCTAAATTCGGAAATCGCCTTTTTAAACTTCGTAGCAGTCTCAAGGCCCAAATATCAACAACGGGCAATCTTAGAAATCCGTTTTTGTAGGCTATGCTTTCCTTTGGGGGAAACCTGCCGTGAACATCTTTTACATGTGGCAGATACTCTTCATAACGACTTAACAAATAGAAACTTGCCGAAAAAATATCAAAGGGCAGTTCACTACGCTCCCCGGCCTTGAAAAAACAAGGAATACCATCCCAATCGGTCACGCTGATATCAATATCATTAATACCTTGCTGAAAAAGAAGATCATTACTACGGACAAAAAATTCGTTCTGCAGTGGTTGTTTGGTGTAGGTTAGCTTCGGGCCTGTATGTTTAATGAAATCTTCGACCTTAACGGTAAATGAAACTTCAATGCCCAACATGCGGCCAAAGACCTGCTTCATAATATAAGTGAAGCGTGGAGTTATTTTATGGGTATAGACGAGCAGCATATCTTATAACCTGAGTTCGATTAATATGTATTTGTATATCGATACGTTATGTTTATTTCTTTGAAAAAATTGTCATTCCGAACGTTATTGAAATCAAAATATTT
>QIJL01000178.1 GCA_003232435.1 Flavobacteriales bacterium
ATGCAATGGATGATAATGCCGGTGATGCTATGAGTTTTGGAGGCACTGAGCAATTGGGTCCGCCGCTTCCCGGAGAGGATTTCTTTAACAACGCACCTGCAGGAGAAACATTTCCACTGGATATTCGAGGAAGAACGATTGTGATAAGTATTGAGCCAGTACCTGATAATAGCCCGGCTCCTTTTCTATTAAAACCTTTGGCCGCCATGGCCGGTAATGATACGGCGCCCACATCGTATGATTTCAATCTAAATTTGGCTTCTTTCCCTACCGGAACTGTATCTAGACAATAGATCAGTGTTTAGTTTTGGAGTAAGTGCGATCACTATCAGGTGATCGCACTTTATTTATACCACTCCACCTGAATGACGAAGTCGGGCAGGAAAACAACTTTTGTTACCAAAGCAGTTATTTTTCGTCAAACTTGACTGGTTTTCCTTCGTAGATCAAAGCTTTAGCATAGGTGTAAAAACCTGTCAGGTCTATAAATTAACGCCAATATTGGACTACTGGCATAAAAAAGGATATACAAATTGTATTTATTTTATTTCTCCTTGAAAAACCATCCCGAATTGTTGAGGTGGTCATGTTTCTTATGGCTATGCTTTTTTCTTGAGTTTTGATAATTTTTTTATCAAAAAATATTTTTCATAACTCTATAACCCAATAACTCAGAACTTGGAGAAAGGAACCAAGCCTTAGCAACCCCCGCCTCTGGAGGAGTAGCCTAAAAGACTCATTCTAAGAAGGTGTGATTTTTTACTGTAAGGAATGCCCTTTAAAGTGTTCTTTCTTTTATTCTTTAAATTGATCAATTATTACCACGAGTCTATATTCTCGTTTATATTGTCAAAATTATAATCTCCAACCTTATCTTTTCTGTATTTAAAAACGAGAAGAGTCAGTACCAAAAGTAAAAGTTGTAGTGCTAAAATTAAAAACCCCATGATCATAAAAGTACCGGGCATTATGTGGTTTCCGTAATCATTGTAACTCAATAGAACATAAATGGTATCTACCACCTTGAAAAGGTAAACCAAAAAAATGACATACATAGCGTATTCCAAATTACGCATTTGGGGATCCGTTAGTTCCTGCTCACTTATTTTAAACCACATCACATAAAGAAAGATAAAATGCACTATAGTAAGTAGGGGGAAAATATAATTGTCAAATTTAAAAAAATAGAATTTATTGGTGTACAGGCCATAAAAGTTGAAGACTATCAGTACTAATAGCACGCTGACAGACATTGTCAGGCAGCTTTTCCATGATAAAAATTGTAATGGAGACTTCATACAAGTAGGTTTAAAGGCTCTGGGGGAACCTCAGTTTTTGTTTTAGAACGTGTGTCTATTAGGATTTATTTGAAAAAATCGATGAAGGGTAACTTATGGTTACCAATAGTCAAAAAAATATGGTAAATAGTAGGCTTAGGGTCTTATTCCTAATAGGATCAAATAAAAAACCTGCCGAGAGATTTCCTCAACAGGTTAAAATGATTTTTTTACTTGTTTACAATCTAGGATAGCCAGTGTCTCTTATTAGCCAAACGAGCAAAGAAAACTAAGGCAATTCCGATAACAATTACGAGTAAGGGCATAATTACGCCCTGTACCTGTCCGTATACTTCAGAGGCATTAGTCAAGAAAAAAGAATGGGCCATTTGGACTAAAATACCGAACATGGAAATCATTAGAATAGCCTTTGCCCATTTCTTTCTCAAAAGCAATGCTATACAACCTAAAAGACCACCCCAAACGGCGATGGCAAAAGCGGCTGTTATCCATGAAGGAGTACCCTCCATTAAAGTTAGTTGTTCAGCGGTTAGTTCCGCTTTCATGTCATCGGTAATAAAAACATTTCCTAAATAAGCCATAACACCCATAAGATTCCAAATAAGTGCCAATACGCTTATGATCCAAAACCAAGCAGGCGGTTTTACCGTTAATTTGTCTGTCATTTTCAATTGGTTTAGGTTAACTTGTCTAACACAAAGTACAAAAAAAATGATAAAATCTAGATCAATCAACTGATTTTTAGACCATTGGTATAGTCCATTTCCTACTTATACCATTTGTTGGCTTTGTTTACTCAATAAAATTCCTTTTTTTGCTTCTATTTCAAGATGAAGTGAAACTAATGCTATACACTAACGTATGCTCAGTTTAGCAGTTTATGCTATACACAAAGAATATGCTATTCTCCTTTATGGTAAATTCAATGAATAAATGATATAACTTAGTATATCACCTAAAGTAAATACCCTATTTTAGGCAAAAAGTCATTTTTCTCATATACCTTAAAAAAAGTTCAGAATACATGAAAAAGGTACGTTATTGCTATTTGTTTCGGATTCAATACCTTGGTTTCAGATATAGTGGATGGCAGAAGCAGCCAGGTCAAAAAACAATAGAAGGAATGCTTACAAAAACCCTTAAGTTTGTCCTTCCAAATAAGGATTTCAAAATTTTGAGTACGAGCCGCACGGATGCAAAGGTCTCGGCTTTGGATGCTGCTTTCGAACTTTTTTTGAATGATTCTCCAATTGCCGATTCCCAGGCTTTTCTTTCTCTATTCAATACGAACCTACCGCCGGATATTAGAATTCTTTCAATGACGGAAGTTGATGATAGCTTCAACATTATTCAACATGGTAAAGAAAAAGAATATGTATATCTTTTTTCCTATGGAGAAAAAAATCACCCCTTTTGTGCTCCGTTTATGGCAAACATTATAGATGATTTGAACATTGAATTAATGACAGAAGCAGCGCCTATTTTTATGGGAATGCATAATTTTAAGGCGTATACAGCCAGACCGCGTATAAATTCGCAATTAGTACGAGCCATAACTTCTTGTGAAATTGTAGAAAATAAGGTTTTAGAAGCTAGCTTTTTTCCAGAGAAGAGTTATGCCCTTATTGTAACTGGACAAGGGTTTATGCGATATCAAATACGGATGATTATGGGTGCTTTAATACAGCTTGGTAGGGGAGAACTGAGTATCTCTGATATTAGGGAATCCCTTACTGATAGTAATAAAATAGCCATTTCCTTTGTGGCTCCCGGCTCGGGACTGCAACTAAACACTTTGGAGTTTATACGAACATAGGGACACTTACTGGTTTTTTTTGTACATTGATCATAAATCATCACTATGCCTAATTGGGTCTACATTTTAATATTTGTTGTTGCGGCTTATCTGCTTATAAGCCTGTTATTGTATTTTTTGCAGGACTATATTATGTTCAAACCCGAAAAACTTGCTAAGGATTTTCAATTTCACTATGAAAATCAGGAAACAGAGGAATACAATGTAGAAACCAGGGATGGAGCTGTGATTAACGGATTACGATTTAAGGCCCAAAACCCAAAAGGAATTGTATTTTATTTAAAGGGGAATTCCAAGAGTATCAAAGGGTGGGGCAAGTTCGCTGTAGATTTTACAAGGCACGGCTATGATGTACTTATGGTAGACTACAGAGGCTTTGGAAAAAGTACAGGAAGACGTACTCAGAAGGCCATTAAACGAGACATGCAGGTAATCTACAATAAAATAAAGGAAAGTGTTTCAGAAAAATACATTATCCTATATGGACGGTCCCTGGGGTCCGGATTTGCCACCAAACTGGCCTCTATGAATAATCCCAGAATGCTGATTTTAGATGCTCCTTACTATAGCTTAAGTAAGGTAGCCAAAAAGTATATTCCGTTTATGCCACTTTCGTTACTATTGAGGTTTCCGATGCCCACTTACAAATGGTTAAAGTACGTCAATTGCCCTATACATATTATTCATGGTACGGATGACAGGTTAATTCCCTACAAGACAAGTGTTAAACTTTCCAAGATAAAACCTAAGATCAGTACGTTGTATACGATTATTGGCGGCGGGCATAAAAATTTGAATACCTTTGAATCTTACCACAAAATGTTGAGTGAAATTATTACGGTCAGACCAAAAAAATTGGATTTGGAAGGCTCAAGTATTCACGTAAAGCATTCTTCAAAGCGTGTAAATGCATAATTTTAAGGGGATTGCAAAAATACTACTGCTAGGATACATACTCATAATAATTATGCTCTATTTTTTTCAGGAAAAACTTATTTTTTTACCTACGAAACTAGCCACGGAATACCAATATTCTTTTTCAGAACCTTTTGAAGAAATTTTTCTAACCGCCAAGGACGGGGCCAAGTTAAATGCCATTCATTTTAAGCGGGAAAACCCCAAAGGGGTTATTCTTTATTTTCATGGCAATGCTGGAGATTTGTCGCGCTGGGGCACTATTGTCACCTTCTTTGTAGAAAAGGATTATGATGTAATTGTAATGGATTACAGAACCTATGGTAAAAGTAAAGGGATCCTTAGCGAGAAAGCGCTGCATGAAGATGCTCAAATGTTCTATAATTATGCACTAAAATACTATCGGGAAAACCGGATTACGGTGTACGGCCGTTCTCTGGGAACGGGAATTGCTACTAAACTGGCGTCTCAGAATCTACCTAATAAACTTATTCTGGAGACGCCCTATTACAGTCTTCTAGATGTGGCCAAAGAAAGATTCCCCTTCTTACCTCTAAAGTGGTTGTTAAAATATAAATTGAACTCTTCTGAATCTATTAAGAATGTCCGTTGTCCTATAACTGTTTTTCACGGTACCGAGGATAGTGTGATACCTTACAAATCCGGAAAACGACTGTTTGATTCCATACCTATCCGTGAAAAAAAAATGTATACCATAGAAGGCGGAGAACATAATAGTTTGGTAGCCTATGATGTATATCTGGAAGGGATTAATGCGGTACTGGGAGCGGGTCAATCAAACAGATCGGAAGACAAATAACGATCACCTCTGTCACAGATAATTGAAACAATGATACCTTTATCCAGGGTTTCTGCCAATTTTAATGCTACCGCTGCCGCACCACCACTGCTCATTCCGGCAAAAATGCCCTCTTTCTTTGCCAAATTTTTGGTCATTTCGGCGGCTTCAGTTTCACTTACTTCTAGAATTTGATCCACTTTTTTAGGATCGAAAATTTTCGGCAGATACTCCTCTGACCATTTTCGAATCCCAGGAATCTGAGAGCCTTCGGAGGGTTGTACTCCCACAATCTGAATATCAGGGTTCTTCTCTTTTAAATAAGTAGAGGTGCCCATGATGGTTCCCGTAGTACCCATGGAAGACACAAAATGAGTGATTTTTCCATCGGTATCTTTCCATATCTCAGGACCGGTGGTCTTGTAGTGAGCCAACCAATTGTCAGCATTTGCAAACTGATTCAGCATTATAAAACCTTTATCTTTTACCTTGGCTTCGGCATAATCCCTTGCCCCTTCAATACCTGAATCAGAAGGGGTAAGAGTAACTTTGGCCCCATACGCCCGCATGGTCTGTACCCGTTCCTTAGTGGAATTTTCAGGCATTACCAGTTCAATATCCAAATTATAGATTCCGGCTATCATGGCCAATGCAATACCCGTATTGCCACTGGTAGCTTCAATGAGTTTGGAATTTCTAGTAATGTCCCCGCGCTCTAGACCACTATTTATCATATTAAAAGCTGCACGATCCTTGACACTGCCACCGGGATTATGACCTTCCAACTTAAAAAGCAACTGTACATTTTTGTTGGGATTTAGTGTTCTACATTCCACTATGGGCGTATTCCCGATAAGATTCAGCATGCTATGAGGCATTGGGCAAGGTTTTTATTTTGATTTCCGGTGTATGAAAAACGGTAGAATTGGAGGGTACCGAGGACGTAATCCATGCATTTCCACCAATAACCGAGTTCTCACCAATAACAGTATTTCCGCCCAGGATAGTTGCATTGGCATAAATGGTTACATTATCTTCAATAGTTGGATGACGCTTTGTCTTGCGCAGATTTTTAGCCACATAAAGTGCCCCTAGGGTCACTCCCTGATATATTTTTACATTGTTCTTTATTACTGCGGTTTCACCTATAACAACTCCTGTGGCATGGTCTATAAAAAAAGACTCGCCAATCTGCGCTCCTGGATTAATATCCACGCCAGTTTGTCTGTGGGCGTACTCTGTCATTAACCTCGGAATAAGCGGAAACCCTTTTTTATGCAGCTCGTGCGCTAATCGGTAGATAGCAATGGCGTAAAAACCGGGATAGGCCATATATACCTCTTCAATAGATAGTGATGCCGGATCGCAATTGGCAATGGCCTCGGCATCCAAATTTAACTTTTCGAGCACTGTGGGAAGTCGTTCCACGTAGTTTTCCCAGATTTTACTACAGGGCTTCTCCGTATCCCAACAAGCCAAATCCATCAAAGTATCAAACTGATCTTCAAGAGAGCTCAGGTTTTCGGCAACCGGGGTTTCAATATCAAATAGCGTAAGAAAAAGTTGATCGGTAAAGGCCTCAGTTTTCCGCTTTAATCGATATCTGAGATTCGGTTGTTTTTTATTTTCGATAATTTTTTGAATGACTGATGACCTGTCCATAGAAAAGGAGTTAGAATATCAAAATTAACCATTATTTAAAAAGCGCATAAATGAAAATGGTTAACTTTAGCTTAAAATTATGTTGAATGGCAAATACGATAATCAGAAAAGATGTACTCCAATTTTTAGGACGCCTTAAAAAGAACAATAACAGGGAATGGTTCACGGAACATAAGGCGATGTTTAAGGCTATTGAGGCAGAAGCAAAGGAATTCTATGGCCGTTTAATGGAACAGATGAAAGTTCACGATGAGATTGAGAAATTAAAAATGTTCCGCATCTATAGAGATGTTCGCTTTTCCAAGGATAAGACACCTTACCAACCCCATTTTGCCGGTTCTTTTTCCAGGGCGGGAGCGAGGCTCAGAGGAGGATACTACCTGCGCATACGACCCGGCGAATCTTTTATCGCTACCGGATTCTGGGAACCAAACAAAGAAGATTTGTTCAGAATACGAAAAGAGTTTGAGTTGGATGCAACTGCATTTAGACAAGTAATTAACAAGCAATCCTTTAAAAAAATATGGGGAGCACTACAGGGCGATGAAGTAAAAACCGCACCCAAAGGTTTTAATAAAGAAGACCCTACTATTGATTTGATAAAAAAGAAGCAATTTATATTTGTCCGTAACTTTTCGGACAAAGAAGTAGAATCTCCTAAATTCTTAGAAGAGGTGAACCGTTCGTTCAAGGCCATACGACCCTATTTTGACCTTATGAGCGACGTCCTGACCACCAATCTTAATGGAGAATCTTTGTTATAGAATCTCTTAAACCAGGACTTCAACTTCAAATACCTGTAGCTGATCTTTAAGACGTTCAATGACGCTATTCATCATCTATTGTACGTCTTCCCGACCAAATCGTCCGATGGCGCCCAAGGAACCTGAATGATCACAAAACCCTTTGTTCACTATAGTAATAGTTTCAAGTCTACGGTGAGGAAAAGTGGAAAAGCGGGGGACTGTATGTCCTTGGTGTGCGTGCTAGCTAGCTTTAATGGTAAAATCATTGCCCAAATTTCTCCCCACCAAGGAACTGACTGAATCCATAATTTTGTTGCCTTTGGGATAATGGCCCAAATGGTATACGGAAAACAAAAATGGATCTTGGGTTTGAATGGAAACCCAAGGGCAAAAATATTTTTATATCAGAGTTCATGTAGAATTACCTACAACGAGGTCATCTTGAGTTTTTAATTTGGATCGAAAGAAAGGGTTGCGGACACCCGCCTGCCGGACGGGCAGGTTTGTATCGCTAAATAGAAATTACTCGACAAAGATAATATAATGGAAGAGATAGTCCCTTACCTTTCCAAACCGTGCCGCGGCCCCTCTTCGAGGGTTCCGGTGGCAGAGATCGTCAATGCGATCCTGTACAAGCTCAAGACAGGCGTTCAATGGCACATGTTACCCGTGGGAGAGCTGTTCACCGGTGACCCCCTGCATTACAAAACGGTCTTCGGGCATTATCGCAAATGGTGCGGGAACGGTACATGGAAGGGTTGTTGGGTGCAGTTCCTCTCAAGGAACAGGGCAAAGATCGACCTTTCCAGCGGTGACCTCGACGGTAGCCATACCACGGCCATAAGAGGGGGCGAACAAGTGGAATACCAGGGAAGGAAGAAGCGCAAGACCACCAATGCCCTTTATCTTACGGACAGACAGGGACTGCCGTTGGCGATGTCCGAACCCGTGTCCGGCAACCACAACGACCTCTACGAAATAGAGGTACATGGCGAAGAGGTCTTCGCAACATTGGAAGAAGCGGGGATACCCACCGACGGGCTGTTCGTCAACGGGGATTCGGGCTTCGACTCGCAAGGGTTCAGGTCGGCCTGCACCAAAAGGGGCGTGATCCCCAACGTGCCGTACAAAAAAAGCAAAGGGGACGTGGACAGGGACGAACCCTTTGACCAAAAGCTTTACAAAGAAAGGTACTCGGTGGAAAGGACCTTTGCTTGGATGGACAGCTTCCGATCCGTGCTCAACAGGTTCGATACCACGGTAACAAGTTGGAAGGGGTTCAATTTCCTTGCCTTCATCGTTATCGCAATCAAAAAATTCAAGAATATCAAAAACTCAAGATGACCTC
>QIJL01000184.1 GCA_003232435.1 Flavobacteriales bacterium
TCTGCGGTCTAGATTTAAGTCAGCTCTATTCTGCCGAACAAGAGGCCGCCGCCTGGACAAAAAACCTCATGGAAGCCTTTTAAAGAAGGGTTTCACGATAAATTTTTTGAAAAACCTGCCTTACAAATGATTAAACTTAAGCTCGTCTAAATATTTTATTCCTTCAGCACAAGTAATCTTGATTTTTGCCCTATTTTTTCTTGACATGCCTGTATTCATTTTGTAGAGTCACAACTTCCTTAGAAAAAATTCATCCATTCAAGGTGCACAATGCCCTTGAACACTTTATTACAAAACTTTCGAGCGATTCGGAAGGGCGTTGGTGCTGGGTGCTATACCTCGAATTTGGAAAGCTGAACGCGGCTTTTCTGTGTTCGTCCGTCATAAGAAACACCCTATAGATTTTGAACGGATGGCAGCTCATTGTTCGAATAGCTTTTAAATCAAGGGGAACTGCGATGTATTCAAAAAAAATTGTGCTTTTCTTGTCTGGCGTGGTGTTTGTTTTTTCCACCTCGATGAATGTCGATGCTTTTGGGGATGAATCCTTTGAAAGACAACAGTCTCAAGCAGATGATGGTTTTGATGAACTAGACAAAGAGTTTGCGGAACCAGAGGCCATAAAACCACCGGCGCCTAGGATCATTATAAAAGAAAAAATTATTCTCATTGAGAAGCATATACCCGTCCCAACGCCGACACCAACACCTGAAGTCGTACCTACGACCCCGACTCCTAAGCCTGAACCTTCAACAAGAGGGCGTATCGTTGTTTCTAACGGTTATCGTTTTGATCTTCAGTCCTGCACACTTTCAAACCATAATATCGAGTGCGATATTATGGTGAGAACGCCGAATGATGATAAGACCCTCATTTTATATCCTCACTATAATGTGAATTTGACATCTTCTGCCTTTGATAACCTTGGCAATCAATACTATCCAAGTTCGACTTTACTTGGGAATAAAGATTCAAGACGTAATAGGAATAGCTCGGTGAAAGGCCGTTTAATCCAAGGCATTACAACAAAGATTAAGATCTACTTTGAAAATGTTTCCTCAGAGACGTCCTCTCTCGCACTTTTGGAGCTGCAAGCAGAAGACAATCGAACAAGGTTTAAGGTTCAATTTAGAAATATCACATTTTCGGGGTAATTCCTGAAGAATTTAATAAGGTCAGATCGATCCGGGATCTGATTTGAGGCTTGAAATAAAAGTGAAAACCTGCACCTCCAAAAAGTTACTCTTATTCTTATTTTTTATTTTGCTGTGCCTTCCATCAATGTCATCAGCCGACGAATTTGATGACTGGATGAAAGAGGAGATGGGTGCGTTCAAAAAATATCAGGATGAACGAGACAAAGATTTTTCAGAGATGTTGAACAAAGACTGGCGTGAATTTCAGATGAGTTTTGGTCTCAAACGGGATGACAAACCCAAGCCGGTGATCATCCCTACTGCACCGAAGGCTCGCACCCCTTCCGTGCCAGACAAAAAACCAAGAGCGGTGGTGAAAATAAAGAAGCTGCCACCTCTACCGAAAGCACCTGTTACTAAGAAAATCAAAAAAAGTCGATACAAGGGAAAAGCACTTAAAGTGGCATTTTACGGTGTGGTTATTTCGCTACAATACGATCCCCGTTTTGTGACAAGACTGGGCAATACCATCAATAAAACAGCCATTAGTGATTTTTGGACGGTCCTCAGTACCTCAAATTACAAACCTTTGATGGCACAACTGCTTGCCTATCGCAAGGTTTTGAACCTCAATGATTGGGCCTATGCCGAGCTGGTGAACACCGTTGGGGAGGCCATTTACCGGGGGCGTGCCAACGAGGCCAAGATGTTTGATTGGTTTATGCTAACAAAAGCAGGCTACAGCGCCCGCATTGGTTTTAATGATCGCAGCATCTATCTCATGCTGCCCGCAAAGAGCAAAATGTATGGGGTCTCTTTTTTCACTTATGATGGTCGGCGTTATTATGTCGTCTCATTTTCTGGCAAGGCTGAGAAAGTAACAACGCTCTATTCTTATGACGGAAATTATGCGAAAGCCAATGCCTTGATTGATTTAAGCATCGCTCAGCTTCCCCAGCTTCAAACATCGATTCAAGAAAAAAAGATGCAGTTTCACTTTGAAAAAAAAGTGTATCAGTTGTCGGTGCGTTATGATCGTAATTTGATCGATTTTTTTAATCACTATCCTGTGACCGAATTGGACGTCTATTTTACATCGGCGCTTTCGCAAGAACTTCAATATACACTCTTAAGTGAATTGAAACCCATGGTAGAAGGAAAGTCGGAAGAAGTCGCCGTCAACCTCTTGCTTCGTTTTGTGCAGACGGCTTTTGAATATAAGACGGATGGGGATCAATTTGGCCGGGAAAAGTATTTTTTTCCTGAAGAGCTTTTTTTGTATCCCTATTCCGATTGTGAGGATCGCTCGATTTTATTTGCCTATTTAGTCAGAAATCTACTGGGACTTGAGGTTGTCGCAATCGATTATCCGGGGCATGTGGCGACTGCGGTCCAATTTAAAGGCAAAATAAAAGGAAGTGCGATTACCTATCAAAACAAGCGATATGTGATCAGTGATCCGACCTATATCAATGCAAGTGCAGGTATGGTGATGCCTCAGTATAAAAACACCAAAGCAAAGGTTATTCCCATCGCAAAATTCTGATACAGTTTACAGAACAGGAACCGTTTTTTTTTTGTCGAAACCTGTGATTTGTACTTTTTATAGCCTAAGAGGAGTAGTCCTAAAACATGAAATCAGTGTATTTACACAAGAAGGAGAAAAAGATGAATAAAAAGTTAATGTCAATGGGCGCAGGATTTTTGTCCCTCGGGATGCTTTTGAGCAGTTGTGCTTCAACACCTAAAGGAATGGTTGCGGATTGTACCTTCCCCGATTCTCCTGAAATGGCCGCACCTGGCTGGATCTGTGATATGCCTGTTGATGGGGTTGAAGTTTCTGCAGTCGGTTCTTTCCGAAAGACGGCGGCTGGCATTCAGTTCCAAAAAACCCAAGCCACTGCGGCCGCACGTAATGCGCTGGCATCCCGCATGAAGGTCTTGGTCAAACGAATGGTTAAAAACTATGCGTCAACCACAGGTGTGGGTGACGATGAGACCGTCGATACCGTCAGCTCTGATGTGAGTAAACATGTGACCAATGAAACCTTATTAGGCACAAAGGTTTTCCGTACCCGCGTCAATCCAGAAACAAGAACCATGTATGTCTTAGTTGGAATGGATCCCGATGGTGCGGCTACAAATGCACAAACGGCCATTAAAACCAGCTATAAAAACAAAAAAGCCATGTGGCAACGCTTTTTGGCCAAAAAAGCCGATGAGGAATTGGATGCCGAGATTGAAAAGATGACCCAGGGTTTTGATGGGGGAAATTAAAGTAAATCTATTTTTCGCCGGGTCTCAAACTTAATCGGGACTCGGCGGAGAAATACTTAACTGAATTTTTCTGCAGATACTGGGTTTAGATGTTAGGGCGAGTTCACTCCCATTTCAGAAATCAAACACTGATCGGTGTCGTGGTTGCAAGTTTACTCCTCTCGGCCTGTTTTACCTCAAAAAATAGACGTCCCGATTGGGTGGACAGACCTCCGGATGCCGAGGGTTCAGCCGTAGGTGCCGCGAGTTACGAAATTTTTGGTGAGATAAAAGCAAGAGAAAAAGCCGTGATGAAGGCCATGCTTTCCTTGGCCTTGCAAAAAGGTGGAACCGTTGATCTTGAAAGCAGTGTGGAGAGTCGGCAGGTTCTGAGTCGTCACAATTCAAGTGAGTCCTTCAATGAACACGCTTCGATCAGTATACGTGCGATCGTGAGTGGGAAGGAAATTCCGGTCAATGCAAAAATTAAAGCTTTCTGGAAAGATCTGCAGGGAAGGCGAATCTGGGTACTGCTTGTAGAAGAATAGGGGGGGATTTAAGGTGTTGAATCAAGTGAAACAGATGAAGTCTTTGTTTTTGTTAGCCGTGGTGTTTTTATTTGCCACGATTACAGGGTGTGCCACTTACGGCAAGGGAACCATGATGGTGGGTCCTCATCTTTCTTCTAGAAACTATGATGGGGCAAGAGCGGAGATCAAAAAAAATATCAAAGACGATGGAAAAGATCGCTTACTCTATTATATGGAGATTGGGCTGATTGATCATTTAAGTGGAAAGTACCAAGCCAGCAATAGTGCTTTAAAAATGGCGGCCCGTATCGGAGAAGAATTAGAAACAACACGGGCAAGTGATGCACTTAAAGTTGCCTTGACGAGTCCACGCAGTGGCGCCTATCGAGGGACTCACTTTGAACGGGCTTTTATCCACTACTACAAAACACTAAATTACAGCTTATTGGCGGCTGAAAGTCCTGCCGAGCGACAAACGTATTTAGAGGGGGCGCGTATTGAAGCCCGTCAAGTCGACATTATGTTGACCGCCCTGCAAAATGAAAAGGGAAATTATAAAGATGTCGAGGATGATGAAGGAAAACTATTCTCGAAGTTAATGAAAATTTTTGATGCCTTACAAGGGCGAACCCTGGATGAAAATTGGTTGGTTTATCGTGAAGATGCCTATATTCGATATACAACGGGTTTGACCTATGAATCCAATGGTGAATTTGATGATGCCCGTATTGCCTATCAGCAGGCCGCAGCGTTATACGAAAAGGGTTACGCAAAACAGTATAGTCTCAGCAGCGAAATTACCGCGCAAGCGTGGTTTGATACCATTCGTATGATGAAACGTGCGGGAGGGTTTGAAAACGAGTGGCCAGACTTGGCAGAAAAAAAACTTTCTGAGGCAATGCGTGAGGATCTCAAAGCGTTTACACCGGATACCGCACAGTTACTTGTAATTACGCATGTGGGCATGATTCCCAAGCGTAAAGAGATGAATATTCAGTTGACGGTGGATCTTCATCAGCAGGAATTGGTTTTGCGTCCCTTTTTGACGGGCACACCACGGGATAAAAAGGATCAGTCTGCGTGGTTTCACGCCATGTATTCCGACAAAGGTCTACTGGGCTTGATCTCCAACTACCAATCACGTGGTTTGCACGGTGCACTGGATGGATTGGGCTCTAAACGGGTGGGCATTGGTCCTGTTTGGAAATTAGCCGAATCTATTAAGCTGCCTCAGGCGCTGTCCGGTTTGGGGGCACGGGTGACTGTGCCTTATTACAGTCCTGATCCTGCCGACTTTCTTCAGACTGACCTTTGGGTGGATGGTCAAAAACAGCAGCCGATGATCAAAGCCGAATCCCTCGCCCAACTGGCTTTGCAAGAGCAGTTACTGGGTGCGGACAAAGATTTAAAAATGGCCCTGGCACGTGAATTATCTAAAAGCATGGCTTGCGAATTTTTGGGAAATGCCTTTGCCATAAAAGCCTGTCAAGTTTTGGGCGCAGTGACAAGCCAAGCAGAGACCCGAAATTGGTTGACCCTGCCTCATACCATCAGTGTGCAACGAATTCCAGTCACACCGGGTAAACATCTTGTGCGTTTGTTGACACGGAGGACAAATAACAGAGGCATCTATCATGAGTCGGAACAGGAAATTGAGGTCAAAAAAGGAAGCATTGTTATTTTGAGAGAGCGAGTCTTGCCGAGTGCTGCGGCAGGTGTTACAACTGCAGTGAATGCCTTTTAAGTAGGTCCTATGTTTCAGGTCTTACAGGGTCGATAAAAAAAGAGGGTGTTCTGGTGATATTTATTCATAAAGAGGAGAGCTAAGGTGTTGGGATTGTATGAAAAAAATGTACTCTGGCTCTCCTTGAAACAAGGACGTAGTGTCTTTTGGCTGATATTTCTGGTCTTTTTTTTCACGGGTTGTATGAGCAAACCGAAAGTGAAAAGCGAAGGCGATGTCCATCAGCCGGAGTGGATATTGAATACGCCTGTGGAATCTGGATTTTTATATGGCGTGGGTTCCGCTGAGGTTTTTGGCGGTGACGATGCAGGTGCTTCAGGTCGCGCAAAAGACATTGCACGTGTCGAGCTGGTCAAACAAATCGAAGTGAAGGTGAGTGGCGAAGTTTCACAGGAAATCGAAGAAGTAACCCGCAACGGCAAAACAAAATTGACGGAAAGTTTGCGACAAAGTGTCAAAAATAGGGTGCCGGAATTTGAGCTTTCTTATGTAATGAGTGCAGAGAGTCACAAAGCAGTCAATGGCAAGCGTGTAACGGTCATGGTTAAATTAGATGTGAACAAGGAATTAGAGGCCTTGAGAAACCAAATTGCCGCTCTTGACCAAGAGTTAGGCGATTATGCGCGAAAGTTTTCAGAGATCCCCCAAGGCGGCTTAAGTCCCCTACGACTTGTTGCACCTGCGCTGGTGCTCTCTGAACAACGTGCCGGATTGCAAGCGCGTTACAATGCTCTTGAACCCAGAAAACAAATCGCCCCTTTGTTGACAGAGGAGATTAAAGTCTTGGTTCGCCAGATCTACCAACGCATTGCCCAACTCAAAATTTCGGTTCAACCGGAAGGCGTGGGTGACCGTTCGATGCAGACGGGCTTGATTGCTCAGTTGACCAAGCGGGGGATTAAAATTTCCCCAGAAGGTCAGGGCGATATCCAGCTCTTTTATGATCTCAGAGTGAATAATATCCCACGCGGAGGCACTTATTTTGCGATGACGGAGGGAGATATCTGGATTAAGGACGAAGTCGGACGGGTGGTGCGTGCGCTACAGGCAAAAGCAAAAGGCACATCCACTGACCCTGGGGAGTCTCGTTCACGTTCAATCCGCAAGCTTTCAGGGCAGCTGGGAAAGGCTTTGCTCGAGGCTTTATTTTGAGAAAACACAGGCCATTATTGTAGCCGCATTGACCATTGTTTATAAAAAATCTAAATATAAAAAAGGAGTCGAGAATGAAAGCAGTTCGTATCGGTCATTTTTTTAAGAATACAGGAAAAATATTGTTTGTAGCCCTTGTGTTTTCGGCCTGTGCCAGTATGCAGGTCAGTCGGGTCGCAGAGGATGAAGAAATTGCCCTGACAGACAAATGGAATGATGAGGATTCACGTCTGGTTGCGAGTGAAATGATTGAGGATATGATGGCTTATCCCTGGTTGAAGCGCTTTAACAAAGATCATGTCGGAAAAGAACCCACGATCGTCATTCAGCGCATCAAAAACAAATCTCACGAACATATCGCGGTCGATACTTTTATTAACGACATTAAACGGGCGGTCATGCGTAGCGGCAAAGCCGGATTTATCGCAAGCGGTGCAGAACGTGAAGCAACACGTCGAGAGTTACGAGAGCAAGATTTAAATGCCTCGGAAAGTAGTCGTATGGAGATGGGTGAAGAGCAGGGTGCTAATTTTGCACTTTCAGGAACAATCAATTCCATTGTTGACCAACTCGACGGTAAACGTGTCACCTTTTATCAAGTGGATCTTAAGTTGATCAATGTTCAAACCACGAGAGAAGAGTGGAATGGACAGAAGAAAATCAAAAAATTTATGAAACGCAGTAAATTTAGTTTCTAGGAACCTTACAACATTCCAACCTTTTCCCCTTTCCTGTTTTATTGTCCTTCAAACAGGGAGGGGGAAGCTTGCCCTGAGTTTCTTCCTAAGAAATCTCCGATTAAGCTCAGTACTCTAAACCCCCTGTGTTTCCCGTGATTCGGTTTCTTTAATTTTTTCGTTGATTAAATCCCGTGCGAAGACCAAGGCCTCTTTTTGTACTTGTGCGATCAAGGGGTTTTTCTTTTTAGGTAAGCTGATCTCTTCATCTCGATATACGAAGACGCACTTTCGAGATCTTCTTCATCTGCGATTAAAATCTCAACTTCACACGCATTTTTGCTTTCATAAATTTCGCTATATTGAATCTCCATCGGGTCTCCTTTTTTTGAAAAATGTTAAGAGGGTATTTATCCTTTTTATATGTCTTCCCTTGGGGGAAGTTTCTCCATCAGTTCAAAAAATCCTTCACGAATTGTAGCTTAAATCAGGTTTGTAAGGGGAATATTTTTTATTTTATTTTGGAGCGACATAGATCCGCTCCGTATTTCTAAAGATCTGGTAAAATATTAAGATGAATTATAGCGAAGATGTGAATATAAATTGAAAAAACGGGGGATGTGGTGACATCCCCAAATAAGGATAATTCTCTAAGAGAAAGCACTTGAGAGGGCGATTATTATGGCAGATCGGATCGGGGAGCAGGAGACGCTAACTTCATGTCGTGCTCATTTTTTCTGGATCTGGATTTTTCCCATTTTAGTAGTGCTTCTGTTTCTTTTTCCCCTGCTCCTCATCAATAGTTCTGAGTCA
>QIJL01000067.1 GCA_003232435.1 Flavobacteriales bacterium
ATCAAAGAACTGTTCAAAGGCATATTCACGTTACCTACTTCGATACTTTGAATGATATCATCCTCAGTAGGCGTATAATCGAGCTTGACGATATTCTGAAAATCGAAAGTCGCTTCGGTATCATAATTTGCGGTAACCTGTAAGCGTTCCCCGATATTACCCAGCATGCTCAGACTAATGCGCTGATCAAAATCAAATGAGAGATTCGTTCGGTTTCTTGGAGACAATGATGGGTTGTCGTTCTTCTGCCAAATAACCCCTAAATCCATCGCCACGGATCCTTGCGGAATTACCTCAATCGTATTTCCGCCAAAAACGGATTGAAAAAAATCATTGTTGACATAGAAGTTCGGAAGCAGATTTTTACGTGCTTCTTCACTACCTTCTTTCTTTCCGGAATATGCATCGGATTTTTCCTTGAAATAATCTTTCATTCCCTCTTGGCGAACCAGTTCCAAATACTGTTCAGGGGTCAATATTATAGGATAGCCGATATCAAAATCACCTACTTTTTCAGAGTATATATAGGCATTAAGTTTGGGGTCATAAATATATTTTGACACGATACTTTCAGGATTGCCGAGTTTAAGCCGCCCAAGGTCGAAACCCGTTTTCACAGAATCGACTTCTTGCTCGACCTCATCGGTTTCCTCGGTCTCTTGTGAAAAAGAATTACCGGCTACCATCATAAAGATGATAGATAGGAAGATAAGCTTAAATGAGAATTTAAGTTGGTTTTTTGCCCCTGTTTTCAAACTTGTTACAAATTTTTGAGCGCCTGTTTTATAGTCTCTTCGACACTCAGCGTAGGATCTTGGCTTAATACTTTGCCAACAGCCCTTTCAGCCTGCTTTCTGACAAAGCCAAGAACCTCTAAAGCAGATAACGCTTCATCTCTATTTGTATTGTTCGACGAAAGGGAAACTTCGTCAATGGTATAGATTTTTAAAATCTTGTCTTTTAGGTCTAAAATCACCCTTTGGGCGGTCTTCGCACCGATGCCCTTGATACCCTGTATGGTAGGCACATCGCCTAAAGCAATAGCATCACGAATTTGGGTGGGTGTAAGCGAAGATAACATGGTACGGGCCGTGCTCGAACCGATACCTGAAACCGACAACAGCAACCTGAAAATTTCACGTTCACTTTTCTCGGCAAAACCGAACAAAGTGTGCGAATCTTCCTTCACTTGTAAATGTGTATAAATCTGTATTGCTTCAGAATCGGAAATTTTGGAAAAGGTGTTCAAAGAAATATTTACGAAATAGCCCACTCCTCCACATTCGATTATTAGATGAGTTGGGTTTTTTTCGATTAATTTTCCTTTAAGGTGGTGAATCATGGTCGGCTTGTTTATGGTTTCGGGGGTTATAGTTTGGGGGTTTGAAAAAAGTTCAAGCACAAGTGCCAAGTTCAACGATTACTGAATACTGCCTACTGTTTGCCGTTTACTGAAAACTATTTTCCACTTTTAGCCCTTTTGCGTTTCGCTCGCTCTTGTGCGTCGATTGCCGCAACCGCAGCCATATTTACTATTTCATCAACGCTCGCCCCTAGCTGCATTACATGAACCGATTTTTTAAGTCCGACCATAATCGGACCGATAGAATCGGCACCGTTCAACTCTTTCAATAATTTATAGGTAATGTTCGCAGATTCAAGATTCGGAAAAACCAAAGCGTTGACTCGTTTTCCAGCCAATTTTGAAAAAGGAAACCGACTTTTGTGCAGATCTTGGTTCAAGGCAAAATCTATTTGCAGCTCCCCATCTACGATCAAATCAGGATTCTGCTCATGCAATATCTTAACGGCGTCACGCACTTTCTTGGCATTGGGGTGAGCAGATGAACCAAAATTCGCATACGATGCCAAAGCCATCACAGGTTCAAATCCGAATGTCTTGGCAACATTGGCCGTCATTTGGGCGATCTCGGCAATTTCCTCGGCATTGGGATCGATATTTATCGACGTATCAGCTAAAAACAAAGGTCCGCGCTGGGTATTCATAATGTTCACGGTTGCCACCCGCTTGACACCTTTTGCTCTTCCTATTACCTCAAAAATCGGTGTAACCACCCTTGGAAATGCCTTTGAGTACCCCGATATCATTCCATCTGCATTACCTTCTGAAACCATCATTGCTCCAAAATAGTTACGCTCTCGCATACGTGATTTTGCGTTGTATAATGTTACGCCTTTACGTTTTCTAGCCTCCCAATGTTTCTGTGCGTATTGGTTTCTCTTCTCTAAAGATTCATTAGTCTGCAAATCGATGATCGCTACCTCGGCATCGAATTCGAGCTCCTCTTTTAAATCTTGAATGGTTTCTTTATTTCCTAAAAGGATGGGAATTGCAAGACCCTCGTCATGGGCGATTTGGGCAGCACGAAGCACGTCCATCTGATCTGCCTCGGCGAATACTATTCTCTTCGGATTGGATCTTGCTCTGTTATGTAACATACGAACAACTTTGTTGTCATTTCCTGAACGCAACCAAAGTTCTTCTTTATACTTATCCCAATCTTCAATCGGGTTTTTGGCAACTCCACTATCCATGGCAGCTTTTGCGACCGCGGGGGGAATCTCCACGATAAGTCTTGGATCAAAAGGTTTTGGAATTATATATTCCTGGCCGAAAGACAAACGGGTTTCGCCATAGGCTATATTTACCTGTTCGGGAACGGATTCTTTGGCCAGTTCAGCCAAAGCCTTTACCGCAGCCCTTTTCATCTCTTCGTTGATAGCCGTTGTTCGAACATCTAACGCTCCCCTAAAAATATAAGGGAAGCCCAGAACATTATTCACTTGATTCGGATGATCCGAACGCCCAGTTGCCATAATAATATCAGGTCTGGTTTTGACAGCAAGCTTGTATTCGATTTCAGGATCCGGATTCGCCATTGCAAAAACTATAGGATTCTTCGCCATCGATTTCAACATTGCCGGCGTAACGATATTAGCGATGGAAAGTCCGATAAAGACATCGGCGTCTTTCATGGCCTCATCCAAAGTATCGATTTTTCTATCGGTACTGAATTCAGCTTTTTCTGCGGAGAGGCTTTCGCGGTCACTTCTAATGACACCTTTGCTGTCGAGCATTACGATATTCTCGTTTTTCGCTCCGAAACTCTTATATAATCTCGTACAGGAAACCGCTGCGGCCCCTGCCCCGCTCACGACGATTTTTACTTTTTCGATTTTCTTTTCAGAAATTTCAAGGGCGTTCAAAAGTGCCGCAGCTGAAATAATCGCCGTGCCGTGCTGGTCATCGTGCATTACCGGAATATCCAATTCTTCCTTTAGCCGTCTTTCGATCTCAAAGGCTTCCGGGGCGCTGATATCTTCCAAATTGATACCACCAAAGGTCGGGGCGATCATTTTTACGGTCTCGATGAATTTATCCGGATCTTTGGTATCTACCTCGATATCGATTCCATCTATGTCAGAAAAAATCTTGAACAAAAGTGCCTTTCCTTCCATTACAGGTTTCGAAGCCAAGGGACCAATATCGCCCAAACCCAAAACAGCAGTACCATTCGAAATAATGGCGACCATATTTCCTTTTGAAGTATAACGATAGACAAGTTCTTTATCCTTCTGAATTTCTAAACATGGTTCGGCAACTCCCGGAGAATAGGCCAACGCAAGGTCTCGCTGGGTCGCATAAGGCTTTGTAGGGACTATCTTAATCTTACCCGGTTGCGGTTTTGCATGATAAATCAATGCTTCGCGCCGCATCTTTTGTTTGCCCATAGTGTTTTAGTGTTTTGATAAGCCTATTTTAGCCGGCCCAAGCCTTATTCTTTTTTACCAGTTCTGCGCCTGGCTGTCCGACAGGTCGATCTGGCATAAAATAACCGTGGCTTAACCGAAACAACAGACTTAACACAACATTCGTTTTGGAAAACAAATTTAAGGGTATTCTTCGGATAAGAGCAGTTCGAGGTTTAAAGTTTGAATAGAACTCGTCTTGAGTTTTTCTTTTACCTGCAAATATCAACCCGTTCTTCAACGGGGCAGGCTATTTTCCACCCTAATTTTGCTATTTTTAAGTGCTGTCCGCCTATGGCGGATGCTACCAAAAATATCTTCATTAGGGCACAAAAGCCTCCCGATAGCTATCGGGATCGGTTCCAAACAAAAACTCAAGACGAGTTCATAAATAACAAAACCCTAAGCGTTGAATTAATCCATAACTTTTTGTTCTGCTTCCGTTACATTTAATCGCAGCGTCAAAATTGCAGCTATGATAAAAAATACGCCCCCAAAAAGCATGGCGTTTATGGCATCGCCACCTAAGAAGTTTTTAAAAATAGAGCCGAAAGTGAGTGTCTCGATTCCCATAGGGATAACGATCATCATATTCAATATCCCCATATAAACACCGCGACGATCTTGCGGAACGATTTTAGAAACCATGGTATATGGTATGCCCATCATGGCGGCCCAGCCGATTCCAAAAAATACCATCGGGAACAACACATAAATAGGATCTGAGATATAGGGAATACACAACAATGCCAAACCAGTGCCCAACAAGCTAGCTGCGTATATTTTTTTGCCGCCATATTTTAAAGTCAAAGGGACCAAAGCCAAGGCGACGATAATGGTTGCAATATTATATGTAGTACTCATTTTTGCCGATTGGGCTGCAGCAGATGAAAGATCAAAACCCATGGTTTTCATAAACATGGGTGTTATATACTGCCAGTACACGAACAACGCGTACCATTGAAATAAATATACGGCGGCTAATTTCCACATAAACTTGGGCATCCCTTTGACTGCATCGGCAATTTCAACGAAAGGCATTTTAAACCGCTCTGAAAAGGGCAAAGCCTTATGCGCATTTATTCCTTCAAGTTCCTCATCGGATGGAGGAATTTCAGGAGTCTTTAGTACCGACCACAAAATTGTCGCGACCGATAGAACAGAACCTATAAAAAAAGAATAATACAACCATTTAGGAATGCTTCCGACTACTTCGGTACCTCCTCCGAACCAATCTTGGAACAAGAAAATCGAAGCGTTTGCCAAAACGATTCCTCCTCCTACAAATAAACTTTGCATTTGGTAACCCAAACTCAGTTGTCTTTTTGGCAGCTTATCGCCAACAAAAGCACGATACGGTTCCATGGCCATATTGTTACCAACATCCAAAATCCATAATAAACCAACTGCAAACCAAAGCGCAGGGCTGAAAGGAAATGCAAAGAGACACAAACTACCGATAATCGCCCCAATCAAGAAAAATGGTTTTCTTCTGCCCCATTTAGGCGACCAAGTCTTATCTGAAATGGCCCCGATAATTGGTTGGACAATCAAACCTGTAATGGGTCCGGCAATATTTAGAATAGGCAACATTTCTTCTTCAGCACCCAAAAAAAGAAAAATAGGATTAATGGCACTCTGTTGTAGACCAAAGCTGAATTGAATGCCAAGAAAACCGACATTCATATTAAAAATCTGCCAAAAACCAAGAGTCGGTTTCTTTATAAAATTTGTCATAATATTGGTTCGGTCGTTTTATATACCCAAACCACATAGCTTTTCGGTTTTTTAACTCGTTCTTTTTCCCTTTAACTGCGTTAATAAATTCTATCATAGCTACGGCTATGATAGAATTTTTTGCCTTGTTAAAGAAAAAAATAACATTCGTTAAATTTCCCAAAAAGCTAAATGGTTTGGGTATAACAGTCTAACAAGATACTCTTTTTAGCTTCTGATTCACTCATCGTCTGTTTAAAAAGGGGGAACATTTAATACGAAAACGATATAGTTGATTCACTTAAATTGTTACAACAAAATTTGAACGCCATTTGCATCGGAAAAAGTAACAGCAAACTCCATCACTTTTAAATCGACGATAATTTCCGCCCAATCATTTCCATTGGTCCATTTTATGTTCAAAACATTTTTTTCGGTCGAAGTCAATTCAAAATCCCCATTAAAAGCATTATGTGAATTTCTGAAGACCATCAACTTCTTCAATTCCGAAAATAAATCTGTTGCAATAACTTCATTAATTTCTTTTTTGGAAAAATAGTGTCGATTGATATCTCGCCCCACATTGGTTTTTTTCAAAAGTTCCATGTCGTTAGTTCCGGTCAGCAATCCCACATAATATACTTGCGGAATTCCCGGTACAAAAAATTGAATAGCCCGTGCGATTAGATATGTTCTTTTATTTTTTCCCAAGGCATCGAAATAAGTACAGTTGACCTGGTACAAATCTAAGTTCCTCGCCGCCGCACCTGTGGCTTTTAAACTTGCACCCTTACTATTTATGTGGATTTGTTCAACGATTTCATTCAAAACATCATCGGGAATCAAACCTGGTTTTCCGTCTTCAGAAGCAACATCGACAATACCGATTCCGTCATGCGTATCTAAAACCGTGATTACATTTCTGGGTGCAACCTCTAACCACTTTTTAAGGTTGGTCGCATCTCGGTTGAAAAGACAATCCAATACCAAAACGGGAAGCGCAAAATCATAAACGTAATCAACGCGTTTCGCAATTTCGATCTGGGTTTTATAAAAAGAGTGGATTTCGACCAAAACCTCGATTCCCCTAGACTTGGCTTTTTGGGTCAACTGCGCGATAAAGTCAAAAGTCTCCTCGATCATAAAACAAGAAGTGCCTGGTTTTTTGATGGCATAACCGGCAGCATCTAATCGTATCATCGAAATTCCAGCTCCTTGAAAGGTGTCGAGAATGTTTTCCAAATAGGCATCACCCATTTCCGAATTAACATCAATGTCGATTTGACTCGAGGTAAAGGTTGTCCACACCGATTCTTCAGAACCATCATCAAACTGAAATTTGGTAAACGGAAATCCTGGTCTGGGGCGATAAATTTTTGAAATCTCTGCTTTTGTAGCACCTTCAGGAAATATTTTTTGCCTGGTCAAAATCAGTTCTGCAAATTCAGACTTGTTTCCTTTTTCGATATAATCGATAAATTGTTTTGAGTTCGCGGAAATATGGTTGACGATCAAATCGGACATGATATCAACCTCCTTACTTAATTCCCTTAAATCGCCCCAATCTCCCAGTCTTGGATCTATCTGTGTGTGGTCAATCGGGTCGAAACCGGCATCGGCACCATCTATGGGATAGAAAAAAGGAAGTATGTGAATTCCTCCAAATAGTCCTTTGAATTCATCTTTGACCAACGAATGTAAATCCATCAGGTTTTTACAACCCAGGCGATCGACATAAGTGATTAGTTGTATTTTGTTTTGCATACTAAACTTATGGGGGAAGTTAAGACCGCAATATTAGTAAAAAAAGTCCTCTTCCAGCCTCCCGAAATAAATTCGGGACAGGCTCTCCGAAGAAGAAAGATGGATTTCGTTTATTTGAGAAATTCAACGTTCCGTTTTAGCCCGGAAAATTTCGTTCGTTTTCGGCGGATTGGCCTCTCTCCCAGCCCCTCTCCACAGGGAGAGGGGGTGCCATCGTTAAGGCATTCGACATCTATCTTCAAACCTTAGGTTTACTTTAGAAACTCGATATTTCTTTTTAGCCCGGAAAACTTAGTGCGCTTTACGGCGGATTTTTGAAAAACTTTCTTGAAAACATCTTCTGTAATTTCTTCCCAATTTTTTTTGGTCATGGATAATAATTCAGGATGCGGATTAAAAAGCGGCTCACGATGTGGTTTTGAAAATCGGTTCCAGGGACAAACATCTTGACAGACATCACAGCCAAAAACCCAATCATCAAGGCCCCTTAACAGAGGTGGGGATTTCGTTTTTTAACTCAATCGTAAAATAGGAAATGCATTTACTTCCATCTACAACATACGGCTCAACAATGGCTTCGGTGGGGCACGCATCGATACAGGCAGTGCAGGTACCGCAGTGGTCGGTTACCGGAGTGTCGTATTCCAGTTCAAGATCAACGATCAACTCTGCAATAAAATAGAACGAACCGACTTGATGGGTCAACAAATTGCTGTGTTTGCCGATCCAACCGAGTCCGCTTTTG
>QIJL01000556.1 GCA_003232435.1 Flavobacteriales bacterium
CAACTATTATTTGAATTCCTGAAACGGGATGGGCCCTGCCAGATTTGATGACAAAATTTACAAGCGCGAGAACGGATTCCCCATTGAGCTCGACAATGGTAATTCCATTTTCGAACGGCATTACCTCATAGGCGGTTCTAGCCGAGACATTGCCTTTAGAGATAATCGATCTGATACCTCCATGGTTGAACAAAACAAAATCGACCTCGTTACCCGTTCTTGATTTAAAGATCGGGTTTGATTGTTCCAGCAAAAGGTCGGCCAATAGGTTCCCTGCCGAGGTATTGTATCGGCCATCGTCTTTCGTCAACATTTTTGGAGCATAGGCCAAAGTGCTATCGAGTATGGTGTTGATTCGATTGTAGTAGGGTTGAATAAAACTACCGATTTCGACATTTTTTGGAATAGAACTGTCTATGGCGATTTGCTTTCCCGCAATTTCTTGGACCTCGGTTTGCCCAGGTTTACAAGAGGCCAAAAAGCAAAATGTTATAAATACAACAATTTGTTTTATTTTAAAAACACGGGAGTCTTTATCTTCGCACAAGAATTGCATGTAGAATTCTTTACATTTGTGTAGGTTAGTACTAAGAACTGGTTTAAACTTTTTGGATTGAGGCGAAAATTAGCCATTTTTGGGTCCGGTTGAAGGCGTTTTTGAGTCGCATAGCATCGTTACGGGACGAAAAAAGGGCAAAAAGCGGGCGCAAAAGGGCAATTTTTTAGCCAATTGAAAAAGTTTAAACGAGTTCTAAATGTAAAAATACATGTTTAAGGGAATAAAAGATAGATTTAAACATAAATCAGCGGTCAAGTTCTTAAAGGAGGAATTGAAAAAACCTACTCAAGAAGTTCACAGAACCCAAGGAATCACATCTCTGGCCTGCATAGTGGACTTGGATAATTTTGACGATGCCAATTTGTTTTATGAATTTGTCGAAGATTATAAATTGCGACCAAATGCTGTTAAAATAATAGGTTACAAGAGTTTTTACGATAAAAATTCACCCTATTCAACGCCTGTATTTTCAGATAAAGATCTCGGTTGGAAAGGAGATATTGAAAACAGTTACGTTCATGAATTTTTGAGTAGGGAATACGACCTTTTGGTAAATTACTACACTCAAGAAAACCTGATGATACAATTGATGAGTGTCAAAACGAAGGCTAGGGTGAGAGTTGGGTTTAAAGAAGTGGATCAAATTTACAACGATATTATTTTGGATTCCCCCATGAAGGATTTCAAAATATTCAAGTCTGAACTGAAAAAGTACTTGGGCGTACTTAGTGAAATATAATGAAAGAACTAGTAGGTACCGGAGTGGCTTTGGTTACTCCTTTTAATGAAGATTTATCCATCGATACAGTAGCTTTGAATCGTATCGTGAATTTCTGCATCGATGGTGGAGTTGATTATTTGGTCGTGCTTGGTACAACAGGAGAATCTGTCACTTTGAACAAAGCCGAGAAAATGCTGGTGATGGAAACAGTAGTGGTAGCCAATAAGGGTCGATTGCCTCTTGTTTTGGGCATAGGCGGCAATAGTACGTATCGAATAGTTGACGAAATCAAATCTTTTGAGTCGGAACATTTTGCAGCAATACTATCCGTTTCGCCCTATTACAACAAACCTACCCAAGAAGGAATATACCAACATTTCAAAGCGATTTCCGAAGTAACCAACAAGCCGATAATACTTTATAACGTTCCTGGTAGAACAGGTAGCAACATGCTGCCAGAGACAAGTTTGAGATTGGCCCATGACTTTGAAAATATCATCGGTATTAAGGAAGCTGTCGGAGATATCGTTCAGATACAACATCTTTTACAGAACAAGCCGGAAGACTTCATGGTAATTTCTGGGGATGACACAACTGCATTGCCGACCGTTCTTGCCGGAGGGTCCGGTGTGATTTCAGTATTAGGTCAAGGAGTACCCGTTGAGTTCTCGAAAATGACTCGTTTGGCATTACAGGGCAATGTCGATGAAGCCTATCAATTGCAGTATAAACTTCAAGACGGGATGGATTTGATTTTCAGGGAAGGAAATCCCGCTGGAATCAAAGGAATTTTTGAACTTTTAGGACTTTCAAATGCGGTGGTACGACTCCCTTTGGTAGAAGCTTCAGCCAACCTCAAAAAGGAGCTTTCTTCATTCATGAAACCTTTTGTCAAGATTCCGGCCTAGGCATTCGCCCAAAATTTGATAGTTAAAGTTTGCTAAAATCCTGATTTCATCGTCTAAAAGCGGTTAAATTCGGGAGTTGAAATGTTTTTTAAATCCAGCTTTAATCCCTAATTTTGCAAAATGTTTTTTAGAATGAGGCAGTTTCTTCTTTTAATGGTCGCTTCGCTAGCTTTGTCTTCATGTAACGAATACCAAAAGGTACTCAAGAACGAAGATGTCAAGGCCAAATACGACCTGGCACAAAAGTATTACGAAGAAAAGGACTTTAAGAGAGCCAATAGATTGTTTGAACAAATCGCACCCAAGTATGCAGGTAAGCCCCAAGGTGAAAGGGTAATGTTCTTTTTGGCGGATACGTATTTTCAGAGGGAAGATTTTAATATGGCCGGGTATCAATTCGAGCGATTCTTGAAGCAATACCCAAAGAGCGACAAGGTGCCGGAAGCAGCTTTTTACGGAGCTAAGAGTTATTATTCACTTTCCCCCAATTATTCACTGGATCAGGCGGATACCGATAAGGCGCTTACTAAGCTTCAGACCTTTATCAATACCTATGGTGAATCAAAATTTTTCGAAGAGGCCAACGTAATGGCGAAAGAATTGACCACTAAAAAGGAACAAAAGGCTTTCGAAATTGCCAAGCAGTATACAAAGTTGGGCGAATTCTATGATTTGCAATACTCCAAATCGGCTGTTGCGGCTTTTGATAATTTTATCTCAGACCATCCGGGGTCGATTTTTAGGGAAGAAGCTCTCTTTAAAAAGTTTGAGGCGAGTACAAATCTAGCCTTCAATAGTTTTGAGTACGTTAAGAAAGAACGTTTGGAAAATGCCAAGGTAGCCCGTGCGGCACTCTTTAAGAATTTTCCGGAAACCCAGTTCGCCGAAAAGGCCAATAAATTGCTTGAAAAAATAAATAAAGAATTAAGGGTATCCTTGCAACCCGAAGTTCTAAGCACGAAATAAACCTGTTTGATCATGAATATGAACGATTTAAAAAATTCTAAAGCTTCTGTCAGTACGAAGACAATCAACAAGAACGAGTTTGACGAGAAGACCGATAATATCTACGAAGCCATTTCTATTACGGCGAAACGTGCCATTCAGATCAATTCTGAAATCAAGAAGGAATTGTTGGAAAAGCTTGAGGAGTTTGCCACATACAGTGACAGCCTCGAAGAAGTCTTCGAAAACAAAGAGCAGATCGAAGTTTCTAAATTTTACGAAAAACTACCGAAACCACATGCTTTGGCAGTTGAAGAGTGGTTGATGGACAAAATATACTATCGAAATACAGAGAAAGAGGATCAAGCCTAATATTATGTTAAGCGGAAAAAAAGTCCTCTTAGGCATTACCGGAGGCATCGCCGCTTACAAGACAACCTTTCTCGTGCGCTTACTGATTAAAGCTGGTGCCCAAGTCAAAATTATTTTGACCGAAAGTGCCGGTTCTTTTGTTTCCCCACTTACTTTGGCAACGCTTTCTAAGAACCCCGTGTTGACCAATTTCGTAGAGGAAGATGATAATAGCGTCGATTGGAACAATCACGTTGAGTTAGGCTTATGGGCCGATTTGATGATAGTCGCTCCAACTACTGCCAATACACTTTCAAAAATGGCGAGTGGCACTTGCGATAACCTCTTGCTTGCTTCTTACCTTTCGGCGAAATGTCCAGTATTCTTTGCTCCGGCAATGGACTTGGATATGTACAAACACCCATCGACCAAGTCCTCCTTTGAAAAATTGGAATCCTTCGGGAATATTATGATTCCTGCTACTTCAGGAGAATTGGCCAGTGGTTTATATGGCGAGGGAAGAATGGCCGAACCCGAAGATATCGTAAAGTTCATTCAAAATCATCTTTCCACAGGCTTACCGCTAAGCGGAAAGAAAGTCTTGATTACCGCGGGTCCCACCTATGAGGCTATTGACCCCGTGCGATTCGTGGGAAATCATTCTTCCGGAAAAATGGGTTATGAGTTGGCCAACGAGGCGGCCGCGCTTGGCGCGGAAGTTATTTTGATATCCGGGCCGTCTCATCTATCCATTGAAAATGAGAATGTAGAACTGATAAAGGTGGTTTCCGCAGATGAAATGTATGATGTAGCTTATTCCCGTTTCGATAGTGTAGACATAGCGATTGCCGCTGCTGCGGTAGCTGATTATCGTCCGAAAACGGTTGCGGAACAAAAAATCAAAAAGTCGAAAGACGATTTGAATATTTCCCTGATCAAGAATAAAGACATTCTTTTTTCCCTCGGTGAGAAGAAGAAGAATCAGTTTTTGGTCGGCTTCGCCCTAGAAACGGAAAATGAAGTTGAAAATGCCAAAAAGAAGTTGAAAAAGAAGAATCTCGACGCCATCGTCCTGAATTCCTTGAATGATGCTGGGGCAGGCTTTGGTAGACCCACTAACAAAATCACCTTTATAGATAAGAATTTAGAGATAAAAGCGTTTGAATTAAAGACGAAGGCTGAAGTAGCGGCCGATATATGGGGCGAAATCATAAAACGGATTCATGCGTAAAATAACTTTCATCATCGCTTTTATGCTCATGGCTTTAACAGCATGGGCTCAAGAATTGAATTGTACGGTTACAGTCAATTCGGATCAGGTATCGCAGACCAACCAACAAATTTTCAGGACTCTTGAACGTTCTTTGAACGATTTTGTAAATAAGAACAAGTGGTCGAATAGAATATATAAGGAGAACGAGCGGATCAACGCCCAGATGTTCATTACGATTACCGAGTATGAATCGAACCGCTTTACCGGTAATATTCAGATTCAATCTTCACGCCCGGTCTTCAACACGTCCTACGAGAGTCCGATTTTTAATTATAAAGACAACAAATTCAATTTTGAATACATTGAATTTCAACCTTTGATTTTCAATGAAAATGTTTTTGAGTCGAACCTTGTCAGCGTTATAGCCTATTATGCGTATATTATTTTAGGTTTGGATGCCGATACTTTTGCACTTGAAGGAGGCACAGAACATTTCAGGATCGCACAAAAAATCGTGACCCAGGCACAAGGAAGTAACTCGGCAGGCTGGAATCAGTCGACCAACCGCGGTCGTTTCGAACTTGTCGATAATTTGCTTTCAAACACCTATCGCGAATACCGTATCGCCATGTATAACTATCACCGAAAAGGTTTGGATATACTAGGCGACAACAATAGCACTGGCAAACAAGTCATTGCGGGTACGATGAAACTTTTTGAAACTATGACGAAAAGACGGCCAAATGCATTTTTGGTTACTACCTTTTTCGATGCGAAGTCGGATGAAATTCAAAATATCTTTTCAGATGGCCCAAAGGTCGATATCGTGAGCCTTAAAGAGACGTTGAACAATATTGCCCCGCTGTATTCCAGTACCTGGAATGATATTAAATATTGATTTAACCATACCCAAAGTTTTTAAGGATTTTCAAAATCCCGAAGGGATTACAGGTTTATAGAAACATTTCAAATGAACAAATGCGACCCCGTCGGGGTCGAATATGCCCCCGGAATATTCTCTATAAATATGGGAATCCTACGGATTCATTTTTTTTCTTTTCGCCGGCCCCCTTCTATATTAAGGGAATTTATCGAATGAGGTAAGAACGTTTTCAAAAAATTCTTTTATTCCCACCAGTGGGTTTAATACCCCGAGGCTCGCCTCGAAAATTCTTTAAAACGCTATTTTGACACGAATTCGCCCAATCTGCCTGTCGGCAGACAGGTCGGCGCAATTTTTTTCGCAAACTATTTTTGGAACTTGGAACTTGGTTTTTGGAATTTTAATGCCTCGTGGGCTTGCCCCGAGGTAGTTTACTTATCTTTACCGACACTAACGAGAACAGAAGTGCTAAGCAATCTTTCCATTAAAAATTATGCCTTGATCGACAGACTGAACGTTTCGTTCGACTCTGGTTTTACTTGCATTACCGGTGAAACAGGAGCGGGCAAGTCCATTTTATTGGGCGGACTTTCTTTAGTATTGGGTAAAAGGGCCGACCTTTCGACCTTGCGGGGAAAGGATCAGAAATGTGTTATAGAAGCTGAGTTTGGAATAAAGCAATACAGACTTAAATCTTTTTTTAGGGAGAACGATCTTGATTTTGAGGATGCCACCATTATTCGTAGGGAGATTCACCCCAGTGGTAAGTCTCGTGCTTTTATAAACGATACACCCGTTACTTTAGATGTTTTATCCAGTTTGGGAAGCAGGTTGATCGACGTGCACTCGCAGCACCAGACACTACAACTAGCAGACAATGATTTTCAATTGAAAATGTTGGATGCTCTCGCTGAAAATAAAAACCTTCTTTCCACTTATTCCGAAGAGCTTGAAAGTTATAATAAGACTTCAAAAAAATTGAATCAACTTATTGATATTCAGAATAATGCAAACAAAGAATTAGATTACAATAGTTTTTTATTGAACGAGTTGCAAGAGGCTTCTTTGGAAGTTGGAATTCAAGAAGAATTAGAAGGGCAATACGAGCAACTGAACAATGTAGAAACGATTACGGAACATCTTTCGAAGGGTCATCAAATAGTAACGGATGACCAAATCGGGGTTTTGACCATGCTTGGTGTACTAAAGCAACTTGCCGGTAAATTGACCGAATTCGGAAGTGGTTATTCCGAATTGAATGAAAGAATCAATTCGGTGTTTATTGAAATGGATGATATTTCATCTGAACTTCAAGACTTGCAGGAAAGTCTAGAAGCGAACCCACAATTGCTCGAAGAGATTAACGGAAAATTACAAAGGTTATACGATTTACGGAAAAAGCATGGAGTGCAAGGGATTTCCGAATTGATAAAGATTCGCGAAGAATTAGCTCAACAGGTGGGCATCACCGAAAATATCGAGGAGCAAATCATGGAAAAAAAAGATTTGCTCAAGGTACAGGAGCGGTCTTTGGAAAACATATCCAATGAAATTAGGGAAAGACGTAGGAAGATAATTCCGGGTTTAAAGAAACAACTCGAGCGAAAATTAGGAACCCTTGGTATGCCTGGCGTTTCCTTTAAAATCGAGGTCAATCCATCTGAAGTTTTCAAGTCCACCGGAAAAGACGATTTGCTATTTCTTTTTTCCGCTAATAAGGGCAGTAATTTTGGCGAGCTCAAAAAGGTTGCTTCCGGCGGAGAGCTTTCAAGAATTATGTTGACCATAAAATCGATTTTGGCCAAATACGAGCAGTTGCCGACAATGATGTTCGATGAAATCGATAGCGGAGTGTCTGGCGAGATTTCGAACAAGATGGGTGATATCATGTTGGAAATGAGCGAGACCATGCAAGTGTTTTCAATAACACATCTTCCGCAGGTCGCCTCCAAAGGACATCACCATTTCAAGGTTTTCAAGGAAGAAGAGGGCAATACAACCATCACTCAGATGCGCAAACTGAATAACGATGAGAGGGTAGTGGAGCTTGCCGAAATGTTGGGTGGAAAAGACCTTTCCGACTCCGCTTTGGCCCATGCGAAACAGCTATTGAACTAGATGTAAATTCCAAATTCCAAAATCCAAA
>QIJL01000051.1 GCA_003232435.1 Flavobacteriales bacterium
GCAATTCTTTAACTACAGGACTCACCTTTTCCGAAATCGCCTCCAACTGCTCCAATCCTTTGTAAATAGGAACAATAACAACTTGTATCGGCGCTAATTTTGGTGGCAGCACAAGTCCGTTATCATCACTATGGGTCATGATCAAGGCGCCCATTAAACGTGTAGAGACCCCCCAAGAAGTCGCCCATACATACTCCTGTTTGCCTTCTTTATTCACGAATTTGACATCGAAGGCCTTGGCAAAATTCTGCCCTAAAAAATGTGAGGTACCCGCCTGCAATGCCTTGCCATCTTGCATTAATGCTTCAATGCAATAGGTTTCGACAGCACCGGCAAAACGTTCACTTTCGGTCTTCAGACCCTGAATTACGGGCATGGCCATGTGGTTCTCGGCAAACTCGGCATACACTTTCAACATAAGCTCTGCTTCATCGACCGCTTCCTGCTCTGTTGCATGTGCCGTGTGGCCTTCTTGCCATAGAAATTCCGTCGTTCTCAAGAAAAGACGTGTCCGCATTTCCCAACGCACCACATTTGCCCATTGGTTGATCAGCAACGGAAGGTCGCGATACGATTGGATCCATCTCCTGTAGGCATCCCAAATAATGGTTTCCGATGTTGGCCTTACGATCAGTTCTTCTTCCAACTTGGCATCGGGGTCGACGATGATACCGCTTCCGTCCTCGGCATTTTTTAATCGGTAGTGCGTGACTACGGCGCACTCCTTGGCGAAACCTTCAACATGGCTGGCCTCTTTGCTCAAAAAAGATTTCGGGATAAAAAGTGGGAAATAGGCATTTTCATGACCCGTTTCCTTGAACATTCTGTCCAGCTCGGCCTGCATTTTTTCCCAAATGGCGAAACCATAGGGTTTAATGACCATACAGCCCCGAACCCTTGAATTTTCGGCAAGATCGGCCTTTACGACCAACTCATTATACCATTTTGAATAGTCTTCGTCTCGTCTCGTTAAATTTTTACCCATTAATAATAGTTTGGCACAAAACTTGTGATATTGAAAGAAAATAGTTGAGTAAAACTAGTTATTTTTAGTATGTTCAACAATAAATTCTAAAGCGATGACAATTTCTCTACCCCTCCAAAAATTTCGTGCCGCCGGGCTTCTAGGCCTAGTGGGCATCTTGATTGCTTCTTGTGGTTCGTATCAACAGGCGTCTTACTACGACAACGATGGCATTTATGCCGACGATGATGATCGACGCGTCGTTGAGGCCAGACCGCAAAACCAACAACCTTCAGGGCAACAAAAACCGGCTGACAAAGATGTCTATTCAGATTATTTCGCATTGCAATCTAGCCAGTACGAAAACGCTCTCGAGGGAGAAATCTTTACTGATATCGATTCATATTCAAGCGAGGTAGAAAATGATAGCGTTTCGGAAGGGCAATTAACCGACTATTTCGACAACGCTAACGACTATGTAGGATATGGTGGTTGGGGCGACAACGCCACAAGCGTTAATATCAATGTTTATGACAACAGCTGGGCTTGGGGTGGCGGCTTTGGTTCACCTTGGCTTTGGAACGACTGGGGCTGGGGAGGCTTCGGTTGGGGAGGTCCTTGGGGCCGGAACCGATGGAACAACTGGGGCTGGGGTGGCGGATGGAACAATTGGGGATGGGGTGGTTTCGGTATGGGAGGCCCTTGGGGGTGGAACAATTGGGGAATGGGAGGATTCAACAACTGGGGCTGGGGTGGCCAAGGTTGGGGATGGAACGGATATGGAAACAGAAATTATGCCCTCAATGCAGGAAGAAGAGGATACTACAATAGGAATTCCCGTGCCGGCAATAGTTCAAGAACCGCTTTGAGAGGAAGATCCAACGTGAATACTTCAAGGGGGACACCTCCGAGATATAGAACAAACAATGGCAGGTCAAGTGCAAACAGAAGTTCGGTTGCCAGAAGCAATAAACGCGGCATAGCATCAAGAAGAACGGTGGGCGTAGATCGAAACCGATTTTATAGAACAAGCAGAAGCACGAGGGCGGTACCCAGGTACAACAGGTCTTCTAGAAGCAGCCAGGCTTATAGAAGTACCACCCCTAGAAGCTCAGGTTATAGAAGTGGATCCTCGGCAACAAGAAGTCGAAGTACAGCACCAAGAACATCTACTTATAGAGGTTCAAGTTCTAGAACAAATCAATCGTATAGAAGTTCTACTCCTAGAAGCAGTGGATACAGGTCTTCTGGAAGTAGAAGTTCATCTACACGGAGTAGTGGTTACCGAAGCTCTGGTAGCTCAAGAAGTTCTAGCGGAAGCTACAGAAGTTCAGGTGGTAGTTCTAGATCGTCTGGGGCTAGTAGATCTTCAAGTGGACGCAGTAGTGGAAGAAGACAGTAATTCCAGACACTAAAAATCATTCAAGAACGTTCTTAATTCAAAACAAATGAAGAGGTATTTAACTTTCATTACGCTATTGCTATGTGCAATCGCCAGTGCCCAGAACATTAATGACGTTCTGAGATATAGCAACGAAGACCTTCAGGGTTCTGCAAGATTTCAAAGTATGGCCGGCGCATTCGGGGCCCTGGGCGGGGATCTATCGGCTCTAAACGTGAATCCAGCAGGAGCGGCTGTTTTCAAAAACAGTCAATTCGGATTTTCTGGCACCAACTACAATCGAAACAACGACGCGTCTTATTTCGACGGATTCAATAATACCAAGCTGAATTCACTCGAATTCAATCAGGTCGGTGGAGTCATCGTTTTTAATAATAAGGATGAATCCCCTTGGAGAAAATTAACGCTAGCGGTCAACTATGATCTTGCGAAAAACTTCGACAATGAATTTTTTGTCTCGGGAAATAGTACTCAGGGCATCGATAATTACTTTTTAGATTTTGCACAAGGCGTTCCTTTCGGCTCAATCCTTTTACAAGATGGAGAACTCTTGGAAGAGGCATATTTAGATATTGGAGCTCAACAAGGCTTTGCCGACCAACAAGCTTTTTTAGGATACTATGGTGGAATTATCGACCCTGTCGATGAAACAGATGATAACAATACGGCTTATATCAGTAATTCGAATTACTCAACGGTAAATCAAGAATTTCTAAGAAGAACCACGGGCTACAATAGTAAGTTCGTTGTAAACGGAGCTGCCCAATACGGCGAAAACCTATACTTGGGAGCTTCCTTGAACTTTCATACTATACTCTATAATAAGTATGATGAGTTGACCGAAGGAGGGTTCGACCCGACTTCACCCAATCAATTCACAACATTTGACAATTACCTGCGCACCGAAGGAAATGGGTTTTCATTTAGTTTGGGGGCAATAGGAAAATTAAACGAATTCATTCGTTTGGGTGCTAGCTATCAATCGCCGACGTGGTATCGATTGACCGATGATCTGGCTCAGCGGGTCAATTCAGATTTTGCGGACGAGGATATCAACTTTATCAATTTTGATGTTGTTAACCTATTTGAAGCTTACAATGTCAAAACCCCCGGTAAATTGACCGGAAGTTTGGCACTTGTATTCGGTAAAAACGGATTGCTGAGTTTTGACTACGGATATCAAGATATGTCGTCTGCTAAATTAAGACCCGAATCTGATGCTAGTTTCGCAACTGTTAACAATGAAATCGCAAATACCTTGGGCCAAGTATCCTCCTTCCGACTAGGTGGTGAATACCGCATACAACGATTCAGCCTACGAGGTGGCTATCGCTTTGAGCAAAGTCCTTTTGTGTCAGGAAATATTATAGGCGATTTAAATGGCTATTCAGGTGGACTTGGAATCAATTTTGGGAGCAGCAGACTTGACCTTTCCCTTAACCGAACAGAGCAACAAGTAAGCGAAAGCCTTTTTGACACTGGCATAACTACTCCGGCGATAGTCGACAGAATAAACACAAATGTGACCCTAGGATATACGATGAACTTCTAAGGGTTTGGAAAACGATAATAAAAAAGACCGGCAGTTGCCGGTCTTTTTTATTGAACTCGTCTTGAGTTATTGTTTGGAACCGAGAATGAAGGCTTTTGTACTCTAATGAAGTCATTTTTTGGTTGCATAGCATAGCTACGGAAGCTAAAAATGGCAAAATTAGGGTGCAAAATGCGAAATTCGCAGGTAAAATAATAACTCAAGACGAGTTCATTATCGTTTCAAGGTAAAATGCGCCTTCACCGTTTTGGCTACGACCAGTGCATCTTCCGGTCTTTCGTATTCCAATCGAAACCAGTAATCAGATGATGGCATTCGTTGTCCGTTATAGGTACCATCCCAATCGGCATTTACAGCTAATTGTTTTAGAAGCTTACCGTATCGGTCAAAAACAAATACAGAAGGATTTGTCAACATCTCTATTCCCTTCACGTTCCAGGTGTCGTTGATGCCATCGCTGTTCGGGGTAAAGAATTTTGGATAGCCTACTACCAAGAATTCTATAGGTTCGGTAATACCACAACCGTTCTTGTCATTGATAATTACCGTATTGACTCCTGGGGGTATGTCGCTAAAAACTGGATCGTCTTGAAATTCCCCTCCATTTATGGCATATTCATAATCACTATTTCCCTCAACCACTATTTCCACTGTATAAACATCGTGAATGTCACTGGCAAGAAGGTCATCGATTATTGTAACTTCATCTAGCACAGGTTCGCCATGGAACGTTATCAATATACCTCCCACATCGGCAACTGTTGGCGGGGTACCTGTTGCCGTGGTTATTACTGCAAAATACCTCCCGGAATTTGGGCTAGTTACCACATATTCGGCCCCAAAGGGCCCGGTGCCGGTCAAAGTAGCGTCAATTGTTCCGTCATCATCGTAGTCGACCGTCCAATTGACATTGGCAATATCGGCTCCGGCAGGTGAATTCAAAGCACTTAGCGTAATGTCGGGATCGCCTTCGCAGGCAACAATATCCAATCCTAAAAACTCATCACGTAGGGTACAGTCCAAGGCAGTGTCCTGATCCACTTCTACAGAATCTCCGGTAAAGGTGAGCGTGAATTGCTCTGGATCCCCATCAAAGTTCGTATTGAAATTATTGATAAGGATGTAGTAGATCTCTCCTGATTGAACATCCAACCACTCATCATACGTATTTTGACTTTGTGTGACGTTGGGCACACCCACTTGCCCACTTACCGGATTTACCCCAATTCCCGTAAAACCCGTATTGTTCACTTCATAGTTACAGCGAATGGGTATTGCAGATCCGTTACTGATATCGCCACAATCTGAATCCGGTCCATATACGGCAAAATCCCACTCGGCAGTTGGTGTCCCCGTTCCACCACCCACTGGCAAAGCCTCGATATCAAAGCCGACTTGGCCTCCCGTACCGGCCCTAAAGACGAACCAAGATGTGTTATGTTCGATATTGGCGTTACTCACGCTTCCTTTTTCCAAACAACCGGTTTGGGTAATGACCTCTGGGTCAAAATCATCGATATCGCCACTACCATCGGCCATACCCATTATGGGAGCATCGGCACAAACGGGAATCGCACTACGACAATCAGGAGAGTTTGGAGAGCTTTGGGCCCTCAAATTCAGAGAAAATAAGAAAAAAGCGCACAAGGCACAGATGAGTATACGCATAGATGTGGGGCTATTGGTGTATCTGCAATCACTAGTAATAACTCTCATGAACTGGATTTAGTATATCCATGTCGGAAAAATTCTACCGTTAATCGATGAACCGTAAGGCCTTAGCGCTTCAGTGAGAAATGATTATTGATGTATTTGGCGGTAGTTCGCTCTCCTTCAACGTCGATATAGGTCAATTTGAACCAATAGTCAGTTGATGGCAAGGGTCTTCCGTTGAGCATTCCGTTCCATGTAGATCGATCCTTCAGCTGGGCCAAAAGTTTTCCGAAGCGATCAAAAATAAGTACTTCAGGGTTTTGCAGACTTGAGATTCCTTCGATATTCCAATTATCGTTTAACCCATCCCCATTTGGTGTAAAGAATTTGGGGAAACCCACTACGACAATATTTTCGGTTGCCGATCCACATCCGGCCGGGTCATTGACAGTTACCGTATGGGCACCTGGCGCCACATTATTGAAAACATTCGAACTTTGAGCATTTCCATTGTCCAGCCAGTATTCAAATTCCCCTTCTTTATCTATTTCTACTGTAACGTTATTGTTTTTCTGCAAATCTTCTATAATAACGTTGGTTATGATAGGAGGTGTAGATACCACCACCGTTACCGTTCTTGAGTTCGAACAGCTTACTCCCGACTCATTGTTAACAGCGGTCAAAGTATAGGTTCCGCCTATTGAGACATTGACGGTAGATGTAGATTCGCCGGTATCCCAAGTATAACTGTAATTCGGATTGTTCGTAGAATCCCCTATCGTTATCGACCCGGCATCCTGACAAATAAATTCTTCCTCGGGAAAATCAAGAGCCGGAGTTTCAACAACGGTCAAATCGAATTGCTGTGAGGTATCAAAACAATTGGGGTTGGTCAAAGATGTTGTACGAACATAAATCGTCTGTTGACCAAGGTTCGCAGCATATTGCTTGGGCAAAAAGTCAATACCTTGTTGAGCATCCGCTAAATTTGTATAGTAGCTTATCACAAAGTCAGAGGGGCTTTGACTACCCAGGGCTTCGGAATCCTTTTGGGCAAGGTCGAAAAGGGCACTGTCTGAGCAAGAAGCTATATCAGCAACCGGATCTGTCGTTGGCACGACCGAAAATGCCACCTGAACATCACTGATGATGTTATTTCCCGACGGAACGATTACCTCGACCCGATAAGATGCAGAAGTCGTAACGGACAGGGTCGCATTATTCTGACCCGAGATGGACTGATAACCGCTGCCGGTATCCTCGAACCAATTATAGGTAATTGCGCTGGAAGTGGTTGCATCTAAAGTTACCGTAGTTCCCTCACAGGACGAGACCGGTGGACCCAAAAGGTTATTGATAATGGAACAGTCCAATGCATCAAATGGGTTTGTCACAAAAATATATCCCGAAAACTGAATCGAAAAACCTGAATTGACGTTACTGAAATTATTTATCAAAAGGTAATAGTCTTCGCCCGGCACGACTTCTAACCAATCTTCATATTGAATATTCGCCATGTCTCCGGTCGGGTCTTGCCCTACACCCATAAAGGTATTTTCATCCCCATTATCAAAAAAATTGCAGCGAACGGGCTCGCCCAGATCATTACAGTCATTACTTCGATACAATGCAAAATCCCAATCTTCCGAAAAATCCATGGCAATATTGAAACCTAGTTGGCCACTGGCACCGGTTCGAAATCGATACCAAGCTGAATTAGATTCTATTGCCCCCGTTAAGGTTTGCTCTAGGCACCCACTCATAACGGCCCCGTTGAAATCATCAATTCCAAAATCATCAGTGCCACCGTTAGCCGGGGTATTATTGCAAATGGGAATGGCATTGCCGCAATCGGCCGCTACCTGAGCAGATAATTGGTGCATGCCGAGCAAAAAGAAAAGCCATAATGTAGCTCTAAACGTCATTATTCAGGAGGCATAGATTTGGAAATAACAAAAATAACCCCTGTTGTTTCTTAACACCAATTTATGTTGTGTAACGGGCTAAATAGCGCGTAAAGTGTCATTTTATGTATATCTTTACCCTTCGTTTAAGCCATAGTTGTATGAAAATCGACAATACCTTGGAAGAACAATTTGAACAGAACAGCTGGGAAACGACCATGTTTCCTCATCTGAAGACACCCCTTTGCGTGAAGATGCATTCGTCTTGACCGATGACGAAAAAATAGAGCGGATTCGCGAAAATATTCGAGAAATCATGCTAACATTAGGTTTGGATCTTGATGACGACAGCTTGAAAGGAACGCCAGATCGAGTGGCCAAAATGTTCGTCAAGGAAATCTTTGGAGGCCTTGATCCGAAAAGAAAACCAAAATCTTCGACTTTTGAGAACAAGTACAAATATGGAGAGATGTTGGTCGAAAAAAACATCACGGTTTATTCCACCTGTGAACATCATT
>QIJL01000032.1 GCA_003232435.1 Flavobacteriales bacterium
GGAATAATTTTTTAAAGACCATGTTGCGATTAGGTACCGAAAGGGATATATTGACCGTCGTAAGCGATCAAATCGGAACACCGACCTATGCGGGTGACCTGGCCGAATTGATCGTCAAGATCATTAGAGAGGATATTGAGGAATTCGGCACTTACCATTACAGCAACGAGGGTGTTGCAAGTTGGTACGATTTTGCAAAGGCCATTATGGATGAAAGCAAAACAGCCTGTAAAGTGCTTCCGATAAAGACCGAGGCATATCCTACGCCTGCCAGACGCCCTGCGTTTAGCGTTATGGACAAATCAAAGATCAAGAACACCCTAGAAATGGAAATTCCGCATTGGCGGGACAGCCTGAAAAAATGTTTAATAAAGTTAGTTGGTTAAAATTTCAAAATTATGAGTAAAGTTTATGTGGGAATGAGTGCGGACTTAATCCATCCGGGGCATTTGAATATCTTGAACGAAGCTGCAAAGTTGGGTAAGGTTACCGTGGGCCTCCTAACAGACAAGGCCATATCAAGTTACAAGAGGATGCCCTATCTCGAATTTGACCAACGAAAGGTGATTTTAGAGAACTTAAAATCAGTAGAAGAAGTAGTTTCTCAAGAAACATTGGATTACCGTCCAAACTTAAAGAAAATCAAGCCAGATTATGTCGTTCACGGCGATGACTGGAAAGAAGGGGTTCAAAGAGAAACGAGACAACAAGTTATCGATACTTTAGAAGAATGGGGAGGGAAACTCGTTGAGGTTCCATATACCAAAGGCATTTCCAGCACGAAGTTAAATAATGCTTTAATGGAAATAGGGACTACTCCTGATATCAGAAGGGCCCGCTTGCGTAGATTGATCGAATCTAAGAAGGTCGTTCGAATTATTGAAGCACATAATGGGCTTACGGGTCTTATAGTTGAGAAGATAAATGTGAACGTTGACGGCGAATTGAGGGAATTTGATGGAATGTGGGCCAGTAGCCTTACCGATTCGACATCTATGGGAAAACCGGATATAGAGGCCGTAGATTTAACCTCTAGATCAAATAACATCAACAATTTGGTAGAGGTCACTACTAAACCGATAATTTATGATGGAGACACCGGTGGCAAAATAGAACACTTTGTATTTACTGTTAGAACGTTAGAAAGGCTTGGGGTTTCCGCGGTTATAATCGAGGATAAAATAGGATTGAAAAAGAATTCACTTTTCGGCACCGACGTGGAGCAGCATCAAGATACCATCGAGAATTTTTCGAAAAAGATCAGGGCTGGTCGGGAAGCCAGAATAACCGATGATTTTATGGTTATCGCCCGCATTGAAAGTTTGATTTTGAAAGCCGGTATGGAAGATGCTTTGGAAAGGGCCAAAGGCTATATCGAAGCAGGTGCTGATGGAATTATGATTCATTCAAAGGAAAAGTCTCCGGATGAAATTCTTGAGTTTTGTGAAAAGTACGGCAAGTTCGAAAGAACAGTTCCACTCATTGCCGTGCCTTCTAGCTACAACACTATTTATGAAGATGAGCTTGCAGACGCTGGGGTAAATGTGGTCATTTACGCAAACCAATTGCTTCGAAGCGCCTACCCTGCAATGCTAAATACCGCTCAGTCTATTTTGACGCACAAGCGATCGTTCGAATCGAATGACAATTGCATGTCCATCAAGGAGATTTTGGAATTGATTCCTGGAACCAAGTAAAACAAGTCATTTTGATAGATACTGCTACTTTTTATAATGCCCTTACGGCCCGTGGAATTGATTTTTTCACAGGAGTGCCAGATTCTCTCTTAAAGGATATATGCGCCTATATTTCGGACAATGCTCCTGCAGAAAGGCACATTATAGCTGCAAATGAAGGCGCTTCGGTCGGACTTGCCGTAGGAAGCTATCTGGCTAGCGGAAAAATTCCGTTGGTATATATGCAGAACTCTGGTTTTGGTAATACATTAAATCCGATATTGTCAATTGCAGATGATGCCGTATATGGAATTCCAATGCTATTGATGATCGGGTGGCGTGGCGAGCCGGGAGTGAAAGACGAACCTCAACATCTGCGACAAGGCGAAGTGAGTGAAGAGTTGCTTAAAGCGATGCAGATTTCTTATCAGATTGTAGGGCAAGGGAGTGACATTGAATCGGTATTGGATAAAGCCTTGGAAACTACAATTCGTCAGGGAAAACCGTATGCCCTTTTAGTTCGCAAAGGCACCTTTGAAAAGTATAAATTGAAGAATGACAAAGCATCTTCCTTTCCATTGGATAGGGAAGGCGCTGTAAAGTTGATCATTGATCAATTGGGAGAAGAAGATATTGTTGTTTCCACGACGGGAAAGACCTCCAGGGAGGTTTTTGAACATAGGGTGGCCTTGGGTCAGACTCACGAAAAGGACTTTTTGACCGTTGGCGCAATGGGCCATACGTCTTCGATTGCCATGGGAATTGCCATCGAGAAGACAAATAGAAATGTGGTCTGCCTAGATGGCGATGGCTCTGTAATCATGCATATGGGAAGTTTGGCAATAAATGGCATGATGAAAAACCTGAAGAATTTCAAACATATCGTAATCAACAACGGGGCGCATGACTCGGTCGGAGGTCAGCCCACCGTGGGGTTTGATATGGATTTTGTCGGAGTTGCCAAGTCGTGCGGGTATACCATGTCGGAAACGGCATCGGAAAGCGATGATATAAAGGACAAATTGGATGTCTTGATGAACCATTCGGGGCGGGCTTTTTTGGAGATAAGGGTGAACAAGGGAGCCCGGGAAGATTTAGGCCGACCAACAAAAACTCCCAAAGAGAATAAAGTTGCTTTTCAAGAATTTCTTAAATGACCCAGAGGCTTTTAGAAAACATAACCAGCGAGGATCTGAAAAATCTTATGAGCGAATACTCCGCCCGTAAGATTTTTTTAGTTACAGGTAAGGCTTCCTATAAACGATCGGGCGCAAAGGATTTCATGGAGTCTTCTTTGGGCAATAGTGAATATCTTCGATTTTCGGAATTTGAAGAGAATCCGAAATATGAAGATGTCGTCCGCGGAACCAAGATTTTTACTGATTCTGGCTGTGATCTGATTGTTGCCATCGGAGGAGGAAGTGCCATGGATACGGCTAAATTGATCAGTGCATTTGCCGCAAATACCGAAGTTGATAGTTTGGGCATAGTTAAAGGCACAGAGCTCATTTCCAAAAAAGGAAGACCGTTGATCGCCATCCCTACCACGGCTGGCACGGGGAGCGAAGCCACCCATTTTGCCGTGGTATATCATGGGCAAAGAAAATATTCGGTCGCCCACGAATATATTTTTCCGGAAGTTGCTGTGCTCAATCCGGCTCTCACAATGAGCCAGCCAAAATACCTGACGGCTTGCTCTGGCTTTGATGCTCTTTCACAAGCTATGGAGTCTTTCTGGAGTGTCAATTCCAACAAAGAATCCCAAAAACATGCCAAAGAAGCCATAGCGTTGCTGTTGGAAAGCCTTCCCAAAGCTGTGAATGCCCCTGACGAGAAAAGCCGGGAAATGGTAATGAAAAGTGCATATTTGGCAGGCAAGGCGATCAATATTTCGAAGACTACCGCCGCACACGCGGTATCTTACGCGTTCACTACTTTTTATTCGGTTCCGCATGGTCATGCCGTTTTTTTGACCCTGCCAGAATTTTTGGAATACAATCACGGGGTTTCCAAAGAGGATTTAAATGACCCTCGAGGCGTAGAATATGTAAAGAACGCTATCGAAGATTTGTGTAAGATGTTCGGAGCCAATTCGGCATCTGAGGGAAAGGAATTTCTAAGGGACTTTGCCAGCTCAATCGATGTAGAGCTGTCACTGGAAAAATTGAATATCTCGAATTATGAGAGTAAGATAGTCGATAACGTAAATATGGAGCGATTAGGGAATAATCCCAGAAAAATATCCAAAGAAGGGCTTTTGGCGCTTTTAAAAAGTAAATAAGGGCAATGGGCAGACTACTAAAATATATCGGGTATGTTTTGTTTCTTCCTATTTGGTGGCTTCAATTGTTGATTCCTAGAAATAAGAATATCTGGATCTTTGGGGCGTGGAACGGGCAGCGGTTTTCTGACAATAGTAGATATTTATTTGAATACGTAAAGGAGAATCATCCGAAAGTAAAACCGATTTGGATTACTAGGAATAAAAAAATCCGAGATAAGGTAAATGCACTGGGAGGCATCTCATTTCTAGCTAATGAGCCAAAGGGTATTTATTATAGTCTATCGGCCAAGTATTATTTTGTCAGCTGTGGCAAGATCGATGTAAACTATTTGACTGGAAATGGTGCTCGGTGGGTACAGTTATGGCACGGGAACCCGATGAAGAAAATAGGCTTGGATGATAAGTTTGCGTCGTGGTCTTCTTTTTTCGAACGGAGAATTGTACCCCTTCTGTTTCCTTTTATTTATCTTTTTAATTATGATTATCTAGTTTCGAATGCTGAGGTTTTTTCCGATAAAATGGCTTCTGCCTTTGCTATGCCCCTGAACCGAATTTTGGAAACGGGATGTCCGAGAAACGACATTTTCCATAGTAAAGAAGAGGATGATTTTAATCAGGGCTTAAGGACTAAATTCAAAGGTTGTAGACTGGTTTATTATTTACCGACTTTCAGAAGCCATAACGCGACAAGGAGTCTTTTTACGTTAGAAGACTATTCTTTGGAGAGGCTTGAGGACTTTTTGAAAAAAGAGAATTTGGTCTTTGTGAGCAAGGGGCATTATGTCGATAATCTATTGAGTGACGAAGCAGTAAATGCAGATAGCAGGCTAATAAATCTATCGGACGAGGATGTCAGCGATATCAACTTTATGCTAAAGGATGCAGACCTGCTGATAACCGATTATTCAGGCGCCTATTTTGATTTTCTACTGACCGAAAGACCGATCGTATTTGCTGCTTTTGATTTAGAGGAATATTTAAACTCCTCGCGAGAGATGTATTTTGATTATGAGAGTTCGATTGCGGGTCCTATTGTAAAAACCTGGACAGATTTGTTTTCGGCAATGACCTATATTTGGGATAATAATGAATATCAATCGTTGTTAAAGGAAAAAAACAGACTTTTTAATAAATACCATGATGCCAATAACTCTAAACGGGTCTACGAAACTATTGCGAGCTTGCCTCGTTGAGTAAATGTCATTCAAATATGCCGCTTCGCAAAGTCTCCCGACTTTGAGGACACCAAAATAAAAAGCGGTACATTGATGTAAATGAAAGAAGGTTATATCATACGTGACCAAGAAAAATCAGATTTTAGCCTCAAAGTCGCTCCGCAAAGTCTCCCGACTTTAAGGTCGTTACCAGAAGAAGAAATACCACAAACTATATAATGGCAGAACATAACCCTAAAGCGAAAAGATTTGTGGTCTGCTTTTATTGTTAGTAAAGAAACATTGTGCCTCAAAGTCGGGAGACTTTGCGGAGCGGACACAAATTGAAAAGTTGATTCAAGGCTGACGGCCATAAAAGCGATTTAAAAAACTACTGCTCCGGAAGGCCCACCTTATCTTCAGGCAGGTTTGCAGCGTTAGACCTTACATTTTCCTCCCCAAAACAATATGGTCCAGCCCTTTATTGGTTTGAAGAATTTCCAGCTTGAAATAGCTGAAAACCTCCTTTAAGAGTTCAACATCATAGACATGGTGATGCAAGGCACGATTCTCAAAATTGTTTAGGGCTCGTTCTTTAAACTGTTTAAGATTACCGGCAGGCTTGTCCATTTTCAGGTCATGCAGTTCCAAGATTTCTTCGAGATGGGTCAGGTCATCTTCGCCCATACTGTTTTGATAATCAGAAAGCAGGTGTGAGAATTGGGTTACCGAGCGTTTGTGGTCGAAATTATGTTCTTGATTGGGCAGGGCCACAAATAATAATCCGTCTTTTTTGATTACGCGAATCCATTCCTCGATAGCTTTCAAGGGGTTGGCCACATGTTCCAAGCAATTCGAAGAAATGACGAAATCATATTTCGAATCCGGTATTTGAACCAGATCGGTCGCCTCCGAAATGTATTGCATTCCGGTTTTGTCCTGGTAATAGTTGTAGGTCTCACCACTTTCAATAGTACCCTCCCAAATGGTCGAATTCGAAAAGTTGCATCCATCAAGACTTTTTATGACTTTATATAGCGGAGCAAAACCTTCATTTTTGAACATCGGGCTTGGCCCGCCGATTTCAAGCCCGGACTTATCGGCAAACAATTGCTGAATATGTTCAAGATTCGGTATCCGCGTTCCTTTTATTTTCGATAGCGCCCTTTTCAACACATAACCTAGTCCTTTTTCATTCAAAAGTTCAAGTGTCTTTGTCAGCCCTGCCATAGATAAAAATAATTGCGGTTTAAGAATCTTACCAGCTTGTCAAAAGTTTCCCAAGATTTAACAAAGATACGAGTTCGCAAATACAAGTCCACATTTTGAAAACAAAGAAGACTATTGACGCCAAATTTATCCAGTGAACATTATCTTTACACGGAACTCCTAAAATATACTCTTGGCTGTTGAAAAAAGAATTGAATCATCATATTATGGGATTATCTATTTTTTTGAAATATGTTGTTCGCTTCTACCGCGGATTTTTATATGGCATTGTTTTATTTATCCTATTTACATGTTCCCGATCAGACGATGTTGAAGTTTTGAGTATTGAAAACTTCCCTGATCGCCATGAAGATTTTTCAATGTGGCAGTTGGCCCAATTCAATTTTGAAGTTCAAATGTGCTATATCATTAGAACGGATGATGGTAGAATAATAGTGGTCGATGGCGGCATGCCGAACTCTTTTGAAAAGGTGGTAGGGTATTTACAACAATTGGGCGGCCGAGTTCATACTTGGGTTATTACGCACCCGCATATAGATCATATCGGAGTGCTTCAAGAAGTGATCAGTCGCAAGGAAATACAGGTAGATCGAATTTTTCATAGTAAGCTCGATGAAGAGTGGTCACTTCAATATGAACCTAACAATCAACCTTTAGTTTCAAATTATAATAAAAATATTGCCGAATCAGGAATTTCTGTAATTGACGTAAAAAGGGGGGAGGTTTACGCTGTGGGAGACGGGGTTGACCTAAAAATCATAGGCGTAAAGAACGATTCGATAACGGTAAATGCCATCAATAATTCTTCTCTTGTCTTTAAAATCGAAAGTGAATCGAAGTCGGTTCTTTTTTTAGGGGATTTAGGAATTGAGGGCGGAAAGGAGTTACTGAAACAGACCGCCCCGGAAGACTTAAAAGCCGATTATGTGCAAATGGCACATCATGGCCAGGCCGGAGTTGGACTAGAATTTTACAAAGTTGTCGATCCCGACTATGCGCTCTGGCCAACACCAAAATGGCTTTGGGAAAATAGCGCCGAAGGCCGAGGCCCCGGCACTGGGAATTTTCAAATTCCGGAGGTTAGAGGGTGGGCGGAAAACGAACTTAACATCAAAAAAAACTATGTGGCGGGGCTTGAAGGAAACCTGCAGATAGACTGATCCTATATGGCAACAGTATCAAAAAATATTGTCTGGTCTACGTTGACATCAATTTTACAATTATACACCGGAAGCATTGTCTTTATAGTGCTTTCAAAAATGATGAGTGTCGAT
>QIJL01000491.1 GCA_003232435.1 Flavobacteriales bacterium
CAAGTGCGGGCAACTTAGAATTCTCAAAAGACACCGTTTTTCTTGACACTATTTTCAGCAATATCGGCAGCAGCACATATAACCTGAAGGTCTACAACACCACTCGCGATGATATCGAGATTCCCTCTATTCGCTTACAGCAAGGTACACAAAGTGGTTATCGCCTTAATGTTGATGGTGTCGCCGGCAAGGAATTCCAAAATATCCCCATTCTGGCGCGAGACAGCATGTTCATTTTTATCGAAACGACTTTTGACGTATCATCAACAAATCAAAACGAGTTTCTGTATACCGATAAGTTGCTTTTCGATGTTGACGAGGACCAACAAGAAGTCGAATTGGTCACTTTGGTCAAAGATGCGATTTTTTTATTTCCGGCAAAGAACGCACAAGGAATACGGGAAACTATTTCCCTCGGGACCGACAATGAAGGAAATGATATTATTGTGGAAGGATTTACCCTCAACGATGGCCAATTGCAATTTACCAACGAAAAACCCTATGTTATTTATGGCTATGCAGCTGTCCCCGAAGGGAAAATCTTGACCATGGAAGCAGGTACCCGGGTTCACTTTCATAAGGATTCAGGAATATATGTGGAAGGAGGAGGGAAATTGCAGATAAACGGAAGCCTGAGTACTGATCCCAAACTTTTAGAAAACGAGGTCGTTTTTGAAGGAGATCGTCTCGAACCTGAATTCGAAAATATTCCAGGGCAGTGGGGAGCGGTTTTAATGGCGTCCGGCAGCATTGGCAACACTATTGAGTACCTCACCATCAAGAACGCCACAATAGGATTGATGGCGGAAGGAGATGGAATTCTCAACTCTCCCACCCTGACCATAAAAAATTCACAGATCCTTAATAGTTCAAATATCAATCTTTGGGCAAAATCAGCTTCTGTTACAGGCGAAAATCTGGTCTTAGGCGAAGCGGGAAGTCAATCTCTATATTGTAATCTTGGAGGGGACTATAGTTTTAAACACTGTACAATTGCGAACTACTGGACAAAAGGTTTCCGCCTGGGAACCGCCTTGCAGATAGACAATTTCTCGAATGATCAAAGCGCCGATCTGAGCAACGCTACTTTCATTAACTGTATAATCGATGGATCCCGGATAAGAGAATTAGCGCTTCTGGACAACGAGACCAATGCCTTTGATTTTTCCTTTATCAATTGTCTCATCAGTTTTGATAAAAATGCCCAGTTCGAAAATAATCCTTTGTATGACTTTGAAAATGATCTGTTGTACCTGAACAATATTTTTAATCGATCCGCTGGTTTTTTTGATTCCTTTGATAGCGATTATCGAATTGACGAATCTTCCGCGGCCAGCGGAAAAGCCCAATTGGAAACCGCCCTTCAGGTTCCTTTGGATATATTAGGAAAAGACAGGACCAACACACCCGATATCGGTGCCTACGAAATAGGGCAATAACCCACAAAAAGCCTTTCCCTTCTCCTAAAGAGTGGACTTTCTCTTTGAATTTTTTCACCCTTGCAGGGATTCTTCGCCTTCCTGCAGGCAGGCAGGTGCCTCGGAATGACAGGAGAGGGGCTGAATAGTTACCTTTTATGGGGTTTTTCTCTCAAATCAATTCATTTTCAGCATCTTAAGAGATAGATTCGTAAAAATTCTACGTATTTACCGTACCCCGGTCTCGGCTACTATCACTAATTTGGCTAAATCAAATTGGCGAATGGAATATACTTACTCCATTTTGGATTCCGATGCCACCTCAAATCTGCAACTTCAGCATTATTTGGAGGAGTACGGTGATTTTTGCCTTGTCTCACATGCAAAAAGCAGTTCTGAGGGCCTTGATACGATTCTCAAATTTTCCCCTGATATTGTTTTCATAAACTTGAACGACCGTGCCTATGAGTATTTTCAAATGGTAACGGAATTATTTCAGTATGTAAAGGAACTTCCCATCCTCATCGGTATTTCAAGGACCAAGGAATATGCCTACGATGCCATAAAAAATAACTTCTTCGATTATTGGTTATTGCCCTATAGCGAATTTAATATTCGAAAGTCGATCCTACGGCTCAAAAAATTGATGCCGAAAGAGGGCGAATTGCAGACACTCTGCCTTCAATCGTATCGTGACTATCATTATGTCGACACTAAGGACATTCTATATTTACAGGCCGATAACAATGCCACCGATTTTGTAATGAAAGACGGTACGGTCATCAATACCTATAAAACGCTTAAAACGTACCAAGGCCAATTGCCCGATAATTTTGTGCGGGTGCACCAGAGTTATATATTGAATACCGATTACGTATCACGGATCAATTACGGAAAATCGATCTGCACCCTAAAACTTCGAAAATTGCAATTGCCCTTCTCGAAATCATACCGCGAGAATGTCGATGACCTAAAAAAGGTACTCTCAAAAAATTCGATTCCCTCGGTAAACTGACCGAATTCTCACAGAACCGGTTCGAATACTCGCAGACTTCTGCAAAATACCCTTAAACTTTTTTAATCATCTCTGCATTCCACGGTTGGGGATACTTTAGCCCTGAACAAAAAAATAACCCCTTAAAAACAAAAGATTATGAAAAGAGCAGTAAGTATTTTTGCGGTAATGGTAATGACAATGGGCCTATTTTCTTGCGATAAGAATAGCGCAAACAACGACGATCTATATGAGACATTAGATACTTCGGCTAATGATAATGATAATGCAAGCTCAAGCGGTGGAAGCGGTGGTGACTATTAGAAAATAAAATGACCAAACAACAAGCCTTGAATATTTCTTTTAAGGCTTTTTTTCTATCTTGTAGTAATGAAACGGGCTATCAAACCAAATTACGGTTCTTACCTCAAAATTATCATATTCGGCTTTTTTCTGATCGGTCTTTTCGCCTGTAAAAAAGAGACTTCAAAAGAAGGTATTGGTTTACCGAAGACCGAATCGGATAGTATGTTGGCCTGGATCGAATTTGGGCGTGATACGAATAGTCCTGAAGAAGCGAGAAAAGAATATTTGATAAAAGCGTATCGATCGGCCAATTCGGAAAAAAGGGATACTACAAAATTGAAGTATTTTTCAAAGATCCAATGGAGTTTTTTTGGACTTGGGGATTCCCTATGGTTTCGAAAAACAAATAGAAAGGCCAGAGACCTTGCGCAAGAGTTACAGGACTCTATTCTATTGGGAGGTTTACATTGGGACCTGGCGGAATTTTTAAGCCGGAACAAAGTAAAGGATAGTGCCTATTATCATTTTTCAAGGGCTCAAAAAATATTCAATAGTTTAGGCGATAAGTCCAAAGCTGGAAGATTGGTTTATGACATGGCCTTGATTCAAACAGAAATCAAGGATTATACCGGAGCGGAGATCAACACCGTAAAGGCAATAGAGTTGTTAAAGCCATTGGATGAGAGTTTGATGTTATATCGCTGTTATAACCTGCTCGGTATAATTGCAAAGGATTTAAAAGAATACCCAAGATCTCTGGAATACTATAATACCGCCAACAGTTATCTTAAAAAGTCAAAGGCAGGCAATCGATTTGAATCGGAAATCGAAAACAATATCGGGGTTGCCTATCACGAAGTGGAAGCGCATGAAAAAGCTGTTACTCATTTTGAAAGGGTATTAAATCACGATAGTCTATTTTTTAAAAATCCGTCTTACTACGCCAGTACATTGAATAATCTAGCCAAGAGCAAATACAAAATAGATTCTGGCTCCGATACGGAAAGTCTTTTCCTAAAATCCTTAAAAATTAGGGATAGTATTGGAGATTTGGCAGGTATGGCCGGGGGCAGTTATGATCTGGCACAATATTATTTAGAAGAAAATGATACCGTCAAGGCACTGGAGAATGTGAAAAAAGCCAAAGCATACGCCGAGCAAAGTAGTAACAACGAACGTCTGTTACAGTCCCTTGAGCTTTTAATCAAGTTGGATCCGGGCAATGCCCCTATTTATGGTCAAAGTTATATTGCCTTAAACGACAGCCTACAACAAGAAGAGCGCAAACTTCGCAACAAATTCGCACGGATCCGCTTTGAGACCGATGAGGTGGTGGCCGAAAATCAATTGCTCGCCCGGCAAAAACAACTATGGACCGGTATCGCGGCCAGTCTTTTGCTCTTGGGCCTCTCCATCTTTGTGATCGTCGATCAGCGCATCAAGAACCAAAAATTAGAATTCCAGCAAAAACAGCAGGCCAGTAATGAACAAATATTCAATTTGATGCTTTCCGAAAAGCAAAAATTCGAAGAGGGTAAAAAATTGGAGCAAAAACGAATTTCAGAAGAACTGCACGACGGCGTACTTGGCAAGATGCTCGGTGCCCGTATGGTGCTCACCGGCCTCAACAAAAAAACCGATGCCGAGGCCATGGCCGAAAGGGCCGATGCAATTACGGCCTTAAAAGGCGTAGAGGGCGAAGTACGGTCCATTTCACATGAATTGAGCCATGCGGCCTACCAAAAAATTCATAACTTTATCTTGTCGATAGATGATTTGTTGAGGGACATCGGAAATTCGGCAAATTTGGGGCATCGACTGACTTTTGATGAAGCCTATGATTGGGATGGGCTCGACGGTAGCATAAAAATCAATATCTATCGAATGGTTCAGGAGAGTTTACAAAATTGCGTCAAACATTCTGGATGCAAAAACTTATCGGTGTCCCTGGAAACCATAAACGATCAATTGAATATCAAGGTGGCCGATGATGGTAAAGGGTTCGTAGCGAAGAGGCGAAGAAGTGGTATCGGGTTAAGGAATATCGCATCTAGAACAAAAAAAATGAACGGCACTTGGAACATAACCAGTGCTTTAGGGAAAGGAACTACGGTTTCTTTTATGATTCCCATTAAGAATAATGATGAGCAGACCGTTGGTCCCGAACAAAAAGTCGTTCAAGAAGTATAATTTTCGATTCGCATGAAGGTCAAAAGAATTTTAGCCGTTGACGATCATAAAATGACGGTAGTCGGTTACAAGTATATTTTGCAGGAGGCGAATTTTGATGGTTACGAGGTCGAAACCGACATTGAGACCAAATTCGAATTAGCACAGCGAAAGATAGAGAATTCGGCCAAGAAAGACCCCTATGACATCATCTTGCTCGACATTCAACTTTTTCCATTGGAGGCCAAAGATCCACGTTCGGGTGAAGACCTTGGCAAGCTCGCCAGAGAGTTGGTGCCCAAAACTAAAATTGTATTCATGTCTTCTTTTGGTGATGGTTATCGTGTCGGCAATATCTTTCGTTCAGTAAACCCTGATGGTTATTTGATCAAATCTGAAATAGACGAAACTACGCTTTGTCAAATGGTGCAGAAAGTTTTAAAGGGGGAAAATTATTATTCACAGGGGGCGAGCATGATTATGCGGAAGAATATGATGCATACGTTCAAGGTCGATGATATCGATAAAAAAATCCTGTACCAACTTTCGATCGGTGCCAGTGCAAAAGAAATATGTGATAGGGTATGTATCGGCACGTCGACATTGGATAAACGGAAAAGAAGTTTGAAATCGGCTTTTGAAATTCCCGGAAAGAATGATCTCGCATTGCTCGAGGAAGCAAGAAAACGCGGGTTCATCTAAGAGCCTGTTTTAACGTGAGTTCGACGTAACTGTTCAGTCGAAGTGCTTCCCCCCCTTTGTCATTCCGCCCAGGCAGGAGCGGACCTGCTCGCCATAGGAGGGTATATTGATCGGCCTCGTCTTGAGTTATTACTGTGCCAGAAGCTGTTTATCGGTTAATTAGTAAGGCCGTGACTCGAAGTCACGGCCTTACTAGGTTACGAATAGTTTTGTGAAAAAATTCGAAACCCGCCCGCCACAGGCGGGTATAAACTTGAGATTCAAACCAGCAGGCAGGTTCATGACCATATTTTTTAAAAGAAAATCAGTAAGGAAGTGGCTGAACAGTTACGATGGCTAAGAAATCACCTGGTAGAGCTATTGATTTTCAAATAGTTGCAATTTAGTCTTACGTCTTATATCTAGTAGCGCAGCGGTCTCACGTCTTTAACCGGACAGTACTGATTCCCAAAAGAGCTCTTTGCGATAAATACCTACTTTTTTTCAGTATTTCCTGCACATTTTTATCACAATTAACAGCTAATTTTGTGTGCTAGAAACTATGTAAATATAGTTCCCGATGCCCTTGAACCTTGACAACTTTAAAAATAACCTACCTATCGGTTGTACCCGTGACGTAAATTTGAAAGGTCTTGACCTTTTCAAAAAGAAATTGGAGAAACACTTTTTCGCGGAAGTAGATATTCGTAAGTGTGTGACCGATCATACAGGTGTTGAACTGGTCATCGAAGTTAAATGCACCATAAGCTTTGCTTTGGCAATACAACATTTCAGAGTTGATATCTTGAGTGATCCAGGGATAAATTCAAGCTTCTTAACGAATTGTCTATCTGAATTACGGGATGTAAATATCGAGTCCGTCGATATAAAAGAACTATCCTTTTTGATGAGCGATACCTCTATTTTCATTCAGAAAGCCTATGACTACAGTATCGCCCAACAGTTGGACAATATTATGCGAGTAGTCATGAACGAATACAACCATATCATTTCCCGATTAAAAGAGATTCCTTTGGAAATACATATTCCCGTACTGGAAGATATGGCTGCCAAAGAAGATACTCCCACATTCCTTTCCGATTTTGACAGACCAATTACTGGAAAGGATTATTTTACCTATTGGGGACTCTATTTTGATTCTGCTGAAGACACGGTTATCTATGACGTAGAAAAATCAAGCTTTATCTTCGAAGAGCTCCGCTATATATATGGTTAAGCTTAGAAATTGAACAGGGGTCTCCCGCTCATCAATTCATTCACCCGATTTTTTACGTTTGCTATTTTGGCCTCATCCTGAGAATTTGTCAATACCTCGTCTACCAAATCCACAACTGTGAGCATATCTTCTTCACTCAAACCTCTAGTGGTAATTGCAGCAGAACCAAATCGAATACCTGAAGTAATAAAAGGCGATTGATCATCAAACGGCACCATATTCTTGTTGGCGGTAATATCAGCTTTGACCAAAACGGCCTCGGCATCCTTTCCGGTCATACCCTTATTTCGAAGATCGATCAACATCATATGATTGTCCGTTCCTCCTGAAATTAAACGATAGTCTTTTTCAACAAATGCAGCTGCCATGGCCGCGGCATTTTTCTTGACCCTTATCATATAGTGAAGAAATTCATCCGTAAGTGCTTCTCCGAAAGCGATGGCTTTTGCGGCGATGATATGCTCCAAAGGCCCTCCTTGATTGCCGGGGAATACGGCCAAATTCAAAAGTGCCGACATTTTTCTGAGATTTCCGCTCTTTAACTTTATTCCGAAGGGGTTTTCAAAATCCTCTCCCATCAAGATCAATCCGCCACGCGGACCGCGCAAGGTTTTATGCGTGGTGGTCGTAACGATATGACAATGTGGAATGGGATCGTTCATTATTCCCTTGGCGATGAGGCCCGCCGGGTGAGCAACATCGGCAAGCAAAAGTGAATTCACACTATCGGCAATCTCACGAAAACGTTTAAAATCCATGTCCCGCGAGTAGGCAGATGCCCCGGCAATGATCATTTTGGGTTTTTCGTCTTGAATCTTGTCATAATTTAAGACTCCAGTCTCTTTGTCGACCCCGTAAAAAACAGGATTGTACAAACGGCCTGAAAAATTTACCGGTGATCCATGAGTCAAATGACCACCATGCGATAGGTCAAAACCAAGTATGGTATCGCCGGGCTTCAAACATGCGTGATATACCGAGGCATTTGCCTGAGATCCAGAATGGGGTTGAACGTTTGCATAGGCGGCCCCGAAAAGTTCCTTGGCACGATCGATGGCCAATTGTTCCACCTGATCGACAACCTCACAACCCCCATAATACCTTTTTCCGGGATAGCCCTCGGCATACTTGTTCGTTAAAACCGAGCCAGCGGCTTCCATGACCTGAGGGCTTACAAAATTCTCCGATGCAATGAGATGAGTTCTATCCCATTGATTTGACGTTGTTCCTCTTCTTTTATCAAGTCGAAAATCTGGTTGTCGCGCTGCATAAAAAATCATATTGATTTAGATGGCAAAAATACAAATTGACAATCGTTAATAGGAAGAAAACAATATCTTTGATCAGGAATTTATCAAACAAAAGCTAACAATCTCAACATGACATTAGAAGCCAATAATCCGAACAAAAAATCTTGGTTGCCCGTCTCGAAAAATTCAGACTTTCCGATTCAGAATATTCCTTTTGGGGTGTTCTTGACCAAGGATGATATAATTACAATTGGTACCCGAATAGGCAACTACGCAATTGATTTGTCGGCTTTGCACCAATTAGGCTACTTTGATGGCATCTCATTGACCGATGATATTTTCCTGCAGGATACCTTGAACCATTTCATTTCTGATGGACGGAAAGCTTGGAGAGCCGTAAGAAGTCGAATCAGTGAAGTTTTCGATGCAGAAAATCCCAACTTAAAGAATAATACATCCCAGAGGGAAGTCGTCTTGTTCGCTATGGAAGAAGTTGAAATGCAATTGCCGGTTTTGATCGGCGATTACACGGATTTTTACTCGAGCAAAGAGCATGCAACAAATGTGGGCACGATGTTCAGGGATCCCGAAAATGCGTTGATGCCCAACTGGTTACATCTTCCTGTGGGATATCATGGGAGAAGTTCTACCATTGTCCCGAGCGGAACCCCGGTGCGAAGACCAATGGGCCAAACCCTACCGAAGGGAGCTGACAAACCCATATTCGGCCAATCGAAACGCGTCGATTTCGAATTGGAAATGGCTTTCATAACCACGGATGCCAATGTCATGGGCGAACCTGTTTCTGTTGATGAGGCGGAAGAATACATTTTCGGAATGGTACTTTTTAACGATTGGAGTGCCCGTGATATTCAAAAATGGGAATATGTGCCCCTAGGCCCGTTTTTGGCAAAAAGTTTTGCCTCATCGATATCCCCATGGATTGTTACCCTAGATGCTTTGGAACCCTTTCGTGTTGAAAGTCCTGAACAAAATCCACAACCCCTACCCTATCTACAACAAACAGGAAGTCACAGTTTTGACATTAATCTTGCAGTAGAAATCGCACCTGAAGATGAAACTCCGACTACTATAAGCAAGTCCAATTTCAAATACATGTATTGGACAATGGCGCAGCAACTTGCCCATCACACAATCAACGGATGCAAAGTCAATAGCGGTGATATGATGGGTAGCGGTACCATTTCTGGGCCGACCCCTGATTCATATGGTTCTATGTTAGAGCTATCATGGCAAGGCACAGAACCAATAAAAATGGGTAATGGAACTGAGCGCACTTTTATAGAGGACAATGACACAGTTATCATGAAAGGCTATTGTGAAAAAGAAGGTTTTCGAATCGGTTTTGGTGAAGTCTCGTCAAAATTACTTCCTGCTCTAAAAAGTGAGTTGACCTAGGTATTTGGTCAATAATTCAAATAGATTGAGCTAAACCCTGTGCACCTGGTTACATGAAATCCCGTTCCCAAGCCAAATTTCCGATATTGGTTATGCACCTAAGTCAAAAAACCAATTTCCTCTTTTTAAGGTATTCATCGGGATTATACTATCGATTACCATTTTTCGTTATGGTCTAGACCCGTTTTGGTACAGCTATTGAAAATAGCTGTCAAAGCCTTAAGGTCTAATGTCATGAAGAAAGCACTACTATTTTTCGCAATTTCGATTGTTTTGATTGCTTGTGGAGGAGTTAAAAAGACCCAAAAGGCAATTAATACAGGTGATTATTACAATGCCATGAACACCGCCATTACCAATTTGGCCAACAACAAGGCAAAAAAGAGCAACCAGCAATATATCATTTTGTTGGAGGAAGCCTTTAAAAAGAATACCAAAAGGGAACTGGAACGAATCAGCTTCTTGGAAGACGATGAGAATCCTGCACATTACGAAACGATTTATAATACGTATGCGAATCTTAGATCGATTCAAGAACGTATCAAACCGCTGCTACCTATACGTATTTATGAAGAAGGTAGGGATGCACGATTTTCGTTCAGCAATTATCAGGATGATATTCTTGACTCAAAAGATGACCTGTCTGAGTATCTATATGATAATGCTTCAGACCTTTTAACAAATGCGACCAGTAAATACGATTATCGTCAAGCGTATGATGACTTTGTGTATTTAGAGGAAGTCAACCCAGGGTATGATGATATCAAACCCAAGATGGAGGAAACACATCAAAAGGGCCTTGATTTTGTGAAAGTCAATATGATCAATGATACCGACAAAATCGTACCGGCCCGTTTGGAAGAAGAACTATTGAACTTCAACACTTACGGACTTAACGACCTATGGACAAGGTATCACACCAATGTCATGGGTAATATAGACTATGATTACGAAATGCAAGTGGCCTTTCGAGAAATAAATATTTCCCCGGAGCGTGTCAATGAAAAGCAGATTATAAAGGAGAAGCAGATAAAAGACGGTTATAAATATCTTTACGATAATAACGGCAATGTTGTGAAGGATAGCCTTGGTAACAAAATAAAGGTCGATAAGTTCAAAACGGTACGATGTGATTTTTATCAATTCACGCAACAAAAAGCGGCACAAATAACCGGAAATGTCAGCTATATCGATCTGCGTACAAGGCAACAGCTAAATACGTACCCGTTGGCGAGCGAGTTCATTTTCGAACATGTCTATGCCAATTACGATGGTGATAAACGTGCTTTGGATAATGACTTGGTATCGCTATTGAACTTAGCCGCTGTGCCGTTCCCCAGCAATGAGCAAATGGTCTATGAAGCCGGGGAGGGTCTTAAAGCGCGGATAAAGAATATAATCGTTCGGCACAAATTCGATCCGAATAGAAACCTATTGTCTAGATAGGGTATCCTCATTCTAAGATAATCAACTAATATTCAGTAAATTACGTTGTGTTTTGATTTGTTTTAAAGCAAAGTATTTTGTATTTTC
>QIJL01000229.1 GCA_003232435.1 Flavobacteriales bacterium
TGAAATGCTAGTAGTTAATCCAAAGTTAGGGCAAAAAGAAGCATACCTGGATCACTTGGGTATGAATCATCGCCGGGTGATTGAAAGTCATTATAAGATCATTTACCGGATTAAAAATGACGATATCTACGTCACCGATATCTTTGATAGTCGGGCAGGACCCAAGCAAGATGAAAGGGTAGCAGTTGGCCCCCCAGGGGGTCGCCATGGAGCGGTATTGCAATTCGCAACTTTTTTTGGTTATAAGGTGTTCCCACCTCCTGGCTAGCAAAGATCAGGCTGGGCCCAAGCTACAATCCAGCCCGTCGCTCCTTGGAAATTATCAGCGGTAATTGCTTTTGTTAAAGTCTGCTTTCGACCCCAAAGCGTACATTCACCGATTTTATTTAGTGGGTTTTAATTCCCGATTCGGTAGCAAATACGTATAAATTGTGAAGTATATAAACTAGTTGTGCGCAAGATTTTTACACATAAAAACATTGAGGATGCATAAAATCTCTATGATCTTCACAAGCCATCAAGAAAATGGAAATTGTAATTCAGTAGAACTTCATAGAATTATAGAGAATATAAGGCCAGAAATAATATTTGAAGAGCTTTCACTTTCAAATTACGATAAGGTATACAAGGAAAGAACTCTGACCACTTTAGAATCGAATGCAATCACAAAATATTTGCATAATCATAGTATAGACCACATCCCTGTAGACACGTACAGTCTGCCAAACAATTATTATCAAAATGTCGAATACATGCTTAATAGGATATTAAAGGGCATCATGATTGAATCTCGGGACTTACGTAACATCATAGAGGATCAGTCATTATTGATATTTCAAAATGGCTTCAACTTTCTGAACAGTAATCATAATAATATATTATTTGAAAAAATAAATGCCTTGAAGGTAAGAATCCTGAAAAAGATAAACAATGAAAAACTGTTTCAGATAGCTAGTTTAGAAAGGGAAGTAATAGAAAAACGTGAAAATGAAATAATTGATAATATTTATAATTTCAGCAAGGAACATGTTTACAATCAAGCTCTTCTATTTATGGGATCAGGACATAGGAAATCAATGATTGGAAGGATTGAAAAACGTAGAAAAAAGGAGAAATTAGAAATTCATTGGACTCTGTTTAATAATTAAACTCAGCGCACAACACGAGGTATACTACATGGTGGTGTTTCCTATGTTGATTCCTTCCTGTTTTTCACTATCTTCACTACCAGGGACAGTACCTCAGGATCCTAATCCGCCACATCGTATCACCCCCATCCGTTGGCCATAATTTAGAAAATTTGAATGCAAAAGAATTAATCTATATCGATTGGAACTTACTTTCGATCTTGAGAGAACCCAAATTAGAACCGCACATAATTCTAGCAGACTTTCTTGATTCAAATAGAGAAAAAATTAAGTTAGTTTATTCTGAAGCACATTTGGATGATTTAGCAAAATCAAATAATAAAAATGACTCATTAGTAAAAACTGACCTAAATTATATATCTGGTATAACGAATAACTTAGCAGTTGTCAAATATTTTGGAAGAGATTATGTGGATATAGAATTTCGCGAACCTATTGAGTTTTACGAAACGAACATAAAGGATAATACGTCTACCCCTCTTAGTCAGTGGCAATTAATAGTTGACCAAATGACCTCACAATTTGGACCAATTCGCGAAAATGTAATAAGGACCCATTTTAATACTGATCCAAAAGAAATCTGCAACTTTTCAATATCACAGCTTGATGAATTAATTAAAAGAATAGGTATTAGTGACTCAATAAAGGGATCTATTGAGTTTGGGTTGCAATTAAGAGGTAACACTTCAAGAAATCCATTGACTTATATTGACTATTATATGACTGGTTATATGAACTTGGATCTAATCGGATTCTTTCCGGACTCATTAAAAGGAAAACAATCCTTTAATAATTTGTTAAACGATTCAAAGCACTCCGCATATGGTTCAATGTGCAAAGCATTTATCACGAATGACAATAAATGCTACCACAAATCAAAACTACAATTTGAATATTTTGAAAGTGACTCAGCCCTCATTAAAACATGTAAGCTAAAAGGAAATATAGACCACTTGAGAGATAACCTAAATAATCTTATTAATTAAAAAACAATGGCCAACAACGTCTTAGCATAAGTAGAAAATCATTGCTGATTTCCCGCAACTATATAATACACATACCGTTAGAATGAACATCTGCTTATGGCCGGTAACTAACATTGATCTTTATTCCTTCGTATGCTCGTAATACTCGCATACGGTTATAATGCGTTCGCACCCCCTGGCCAGCAAAAAATCACGCCAGGCGGAGCCAATGATCCTCGGATTCCTACCTAACATGCTATTTGCTTTGGCTGGCGTCGGTGTTCACGGCAGCTATCTTCCCGATAGTAATTGCTCCAACACAATAACCTTAAGAAATTCCAATCGGCACCGCTGCCCTGGTTTGTGCTCGCCTGCGGACTCACCTCGGTAAAGTCTCCCCGACGCTGCGATCGGGACTCCCACTGCCAGTCTCACGCCAAATGCGCGATCCTCTTGGCAGGCCTCGCTCGAACTCGCAAACGGCTTCGCAAATGGGCCAACCCTCCGTTCCACTCAATTCCAAAAGACTCAGGCCCAAACCCTGGAATTAAAGCTATAAAAATCCTCTTTAATGCCTACATTTTGGAATCGTTCCACCCAGTTTTCATTTAGCGGACAAGGAGTTACTGGGCCAGCAAATTTGGCCAACCCACATTATAGTTTCAGGCAAAAAATGTTCTTTGAATCCTAACAATTTTTAGCTAATTTCCTTTAACCAAAAAAGGTTGCCAATGCTAAGATAGACAGACGTGTTAAGCGTATACAAAAACCTTCATTTTTAGGCTCTCAAAATGGTAGCCCTACCAAGTGGGTTGTGGATAACTAATTGGTTCAAAATCATTGATTTTTTTGTCTATGGCACGACCGATTAAACTCATAAAGAAACGCAAGCAATTCAATATTCGATGCACCTTGGCTGAGAGTTTGTACATCAAAAAGTTGGCACAACGACATGGTCAATCGGTTTCTGATTATGTCCGTGCCAAACTGCTGATTATGTCCGTGCCAAACTGTTGGAAGAGCGGGTCAAGTCCAAGATGAGTGAGGAGGAGGTTAACCGTTACGATCAGTTGGTGTCAATGGCTAATGATCTGAAAAAGTTGTGTGACCGTTCACAAGATTTGCCGCAGCTGCAAGCTCGGATTGTAAATACCCTGGAGGGAATGAATAGAATTATCAGGAGGTTATGATCGGCAAAGTTACCATAGGAAAAACCTTTGGCGGTTGTGTGCACTACGTGATGGAAAAGGACTGGGCGGAAGTGCTGAATGAAAAAGGAGTGCGTATTCAAAGCACCATAGTAGCCACCCAGGATTTCAACCGCATTCGTTGGCAAATCCCCAAAATACAAACCGCTGTTTGGCATACCTCAATATCCTTTGCCTATGATGATAAAGTAAGTAATGAGCTGATGCGCAACATTGCCAACGAGTATGTAAACCGTATAGGGTTGAAAGATCATCAATACCTGGTGGTAAGGCATAATGACAGTAGGCATCAGCACCTGCATATAGTGGCCAATAGGATCGGCTATGATGGCAGTGTTACCACCGATAAATGGTGCAAAAACCGCACCGCTCGCTTATGTGATCACCTGGAACAAGAATACCAGCTGACTATTGCACGGCAACACCGCAGCAAGGGCTTATCTCTTGACAAGATCACTGGTAAGCATCGGATTAAATTGGAGATCAGACAAACTATTCAGGATTTATTAGACCATGGAATTAAGGGTATGGAGTTGCTCAAAAGGAAGCTTTCGAGAGAGGGCATTGAAACCAGGTTGTACAAGCGACAAAATGGAAAAGCCTATGGAGTATCTTTTCGCAAGGATGGAATTGCTTTTAAAGGGAGTACTATTCATCGAGAGTTGAGTTATAACAAGCTGCAGAAGCAATTGGATTTGAATAGGCAGGCGGATCGGGGGTTGGGATTATAATGTTAGATGTTGGAAGTCGACTTCATATATGGCTCGTGCCTATGGGTTGTTTTTGATATCCTTCATAATATATGATTCGCTCATTATTGCAAATAAACACGTAAAGACATGTGCAGTATCATATGCTTAGCTTTCGTTCTTGTTTTTCTTTGCTAATTCTAAATGTTCTATGAACTGATTAACACTTGTAGATGGATTTTCGAAATTATTCAATTGTTCAGATCTTTGAACTGCTTCGTTAAGACAGTCAATTAATGCCCTTTTCAAGCTATCTGGCAATCTTCCTTTTTCATAGTGTGGAGATGATTGGACTAAGGCTCTCAAACAATTTGCTGTAGATAAATTCGCCCGCTGATCTCTGAAGTGAAGTAGAAACCATAATTCAATACATGGGTTTGAGACAAGAAGTATTCCGTTTAAATTATTTAGTCTATCAAGTGTTCCAGGAACATCAAGATCGTACATCATGAATATTTCATCCTTACGATGTCTTGCTTTATTCCTGAGGTAATTATTAATATACCTTTTCGATAAATTGTCGCCTGTTTGTTTGGAATTTATCTCTATCGGAATTCTGTATACACTTCTTAAGAACTTTACATATTCCTCTTCCGTTTGCCCCTCGCAGAAAACAAAGAATGTCGGATTAATACGCTTGCCTCTTGGCTTTCTTCTACTCACCATCCAAAATACTCGTTAGACTTGATTTAGTCCAATCAATAAAAGGGATAGCGTCAAACCTTCCTTGCAAATACCCTTTCTCCGCGTCCATGTTCTCTCGAAAGTCTTTGTAATCAAATAAAGAGTATAAATCACTAGATCCATCCTGAAGTTTGTTAACAAAGAATATTTGATCACGCCTAGTCTTCTTAAGATTTAATAGGTTGGTATTGTGCGTAGTGAAAATCAATTGAGCCATATTACTAGCATGAAATAAGTTGATTATAAATTCAACCAAATTTGAGTGTAAGCTAGTGTCAATTTCATCGATCAATAATGTTTTATTATTTCTCACAATGTCAAGGATACTTAAAAGGATTACAAATAGTTTTTTTGTTCCTTCTGATTCCTCTGTGTCAAAGTCAAATGCAATATTTGGAGCAGCCCTGTGGTAAGTTACAATTTTGAGAACCTCTCCCTCAGAATCCTGATTGCTTAAATGTTCTTTTTCAGTTCCACTAAATGATAGTTGGAATGACTTCAATTTTACTTTTTCCTTTGTGTATGAAATGTCAACAATATCGCTGTCAGCGATTTGAAGAGCCTTGAGGAGGAATTCTTTGTTCTTGATTAGATTATGTTCTAAAGAATTGCTATTAAAACCTGTATATCCCAGAATGAATTGTTCATTGAAGAAATTGAATAATTCTTTGCCGATAACTCTATCCATCTGACTTGCCCTGGATATGAAAAGTGTTTTAACTGATGTATTTTCGGCGACATCTAGGGGACGCTTTATAACATTTGAGAATGAGTATTTTTCTTTTTTTCCACCTTCTATTCTTTCATCCCTCGTAAAGATCTTAGCTCTTCGTCCGTGAGGATAGTGATAAAGTTGCTCTGTAACGATTTCTGTTCTCGTCAAAGAATAGGAGTATTCATATTCAATATCATTCGATGCAAACCTTATATAAAACTCACTAAGCTTGCCTTGATAATCATCAAACTTAAACGGATGAAAATTGAATACGCTATTTTCATTGTGTAAGTGGGATTGGAATACCATCCTACAACAAAATCTGATCGCCTTTAAGATATTACTTTTACCAGACGCATTAGCTCCATAAATCGCAACGGTTTTTAAGATATTATCCTTTTCATAAGTGAAAAAGTGATCTTCTAATTCCTTTGCTTGTTTTGTTTGAATATTACCAGCGCGTAAATCGAGAATAACCTCTTCTTTAATGGAGAAAAAGTTACTTAAACGTATTTCAAGTATCATTTAATATTATTATTTGTAGTAATTCTACGAATAATAACGTTTAATTGCTAAATATGTTTGATTATTTGAGTTTTAAGATACTTGTTATCTAATGAAAGCTAACATCCGAATATACGGAATTCTTGATTTCACGATATGACTTTATCCTAACTCCAGCGATCCAAAGGGCTGATAATATTAACTTGTGCTCATTGGTTCCCTGAGTATTAATCTCAGTGGTTATAGACGCCATTTATTTAGTCTAATAGTTTACAAAATGTAAACTATCTCCGTATCTTCGCTCTAGTAACAATTATGAATACCTCCTAATGGAGAAGCTCAAATACACCATTATCAAATCAAAAAAGCAGTACAACCAATACTGTAAAGCCTTGGAGCAGTTGGTTAGCCAGAAGCCAAGCAAAGAAGCAAAACAAGAAATTGAGCTATTGACGCTATTGATTGAAAAGTGGGATGAAGAACACAATACATTTAATAAGTTAGATCCCATCCAACTGTTAAAATCACTAATGATTGAACACGAATTAAAGTCAAAAGACTTAATAGGGATCTTGGGGGTATCCAAGTCGTTGGTGTCAAGCATCCTAAACTATCGTAGAGGGTTGTCTAAGGAGATCATTCGAAGATTAGCACAATATTTTGGTTTGTCTCAGGACGCTTTTAATAGAAATTATAAACTGGTTTCGGAAGTGAATAAGCAACATCGATATGCTAATCTGATTAATACCAAGAAGGATTTGAGACCGGTTTAGCAAATAATCTTTAGTGAGACTTTCCAAGACGAGTATTAAAATTATTTTTCTTTAAAAACCTATACAATTGAATGAAAAATCCATTTAAGAGTAAAAGAAAACGCCATAGCACAGAAAGGATGGCCGATGTTTATTTGGAGCATTTGTCTACAACCCATGAGACTAATGCCTCCTTTTTAGATCAAGTTTTAGATTCTAAAAATATTTATTTTGATGACAAAACTTTAGACAAAGTACCAGAGTTATTGGAAAAATCGGGGATGGTGAAAAGAGTGGAAGGAGATGGGGTGCCAAAACCTTTCACCATTTTCAGCTTTAATCCTGATGCAGGCCTATCAGACATGAGCCAATTTGAAAACATCTTCTATAAATATGTCGCCACTCCAAAAGGAAAATATTTTTATAATCACGGACAAAAAATCGCATACAAAGAATACGAGGAGGATAGAGAAAAATTAAGAAAAAGAATTTATAAGTGGTTTGAAATTGTTTTTGCGTTTGCCACCGGTGCGGCCTCGCATATTTTCTACAATTGGATTGACATGAGATATTTTAATAACTGAAACCCCAACAGAAGTCCATTTTGGTATTATGGATAATAGTTTGAATCACTGTGTTATTTATCATATTAAAAACTTAATTTCCCTAATTCCGCATGCAACTAAAAAAGCAGAAAGCAGTTACAAATTTTACTTTGTAACTGCTTCATTTTCAAGCGGTCTGGACGAGACTCGAACTCGCGACCTCCTGCGTGACAGGCAGGCATTCTAACCAACTGAACTACCAGACCGTATTATTTTCTTGCTCTGATTTACGACCTTCCCGAGTACTCGGGACAGGCATTCTAACC
>QIJL01000636.1 GCA_003232435.1 Flavobacteriales bacterium
AGTTGGGGAAGAGATTAAAAGGTTGCCAACAAAAGCGAGTTTGCCCGTGTTGCAAGAGCAGCAGCAGAGATTAGTGTAGGGGGCAATAAAAAATCTCCGAAAAATTAAAGCCCTAATTCTTCAAGCATTTCATAATCTGAAGTATATGAACGTTCGAGTAAAACCTGCGTGGCGTTGTCAACTTCGTAATTGTTAAAAAACTCAGAGACCCCTATATTGTCACCATCGTGAAGATCGGTCAGATGGTCTGAAGGTATCCCCAACTTTTGGGAAAATAGTCTCTGAAGATCATTCTGCCAATGACTAATGTTACCAAAAAAATTAAACTCTACGAAATCATAAGCAATGATACTTCGTTGTGGTCGAAATTCCGGAATAAGATCTCGAGCAACAAAGCTAGAAGAAACGATTTCAGCGAATTTGTTAAGTGATAATTCACTGAAAGGGCTCAGGCCCAAGAAATTGAATATTTTTTCACGTTGCGATGATTCTGGAGCTTCGTCAGAAAGAATTTGGGTGTACGCATTACAGAAACGATCAATTGGATCGCGCAAAAAAGTAAACTTTGTAAACTGGGTATCTTCCAGCATAGCGCAAAAACGAGCGTTTCCAACCTCATGTGGCTTAAACAATACTTGCCCTTTGCTGTACTTTCCTGGGGTTATGGCTCTAATTGTCTTAACAAGCAGTTTTTGAAGGATATCGGGACAAGAAAAAGGGCTACTGAAGTAAACAAGTTTTGGGTCCTCGCAAACCCTTACAAAGAGATTCAGTGCAAATTTCCCGCCTTGAATATTTGCAAGCTCTGTAACTGTTCTGTTCGAAGATATTTCACTCGGGTCCATTTTTTTCATACTATCTTATTGCTGGTGATTATGTGGTTATACCCGTTTTTCAATGGGGACTTCGGTAAAATTACGATCAAATATTTATCGGCTATTTTCACTAGATATAAAAATATTGTGAAATAAAAGTTAGGTTAGGCATGGTTTTAGGTAAGAAAATACCTTGTCTATTTTTCATGCAGGCTACTCGACAAAAGGTAGGTGATTGTCTAATTCTGTAATAATTTTTGAAAGTCTCCTAAATGATAAATTGCGTTAACAACGGAATAGAATTAGATGCCAAAAGTACTGAAGCTGGTGATTTGTTGGAATTTGGCATCAAAATTTTCAAAATCAATGATATCCGTCCCACAAAGTTTTGTATAGTAGGTGAAAGATGTTCTGGTACGAATTTAGCGCAATTTTTAGTTAGTAAGCATTTTCCTAATTTACGGTTCCGTCCAGAGATTTTCGGGTGGAAACATGGTTTTCCGCAAAAAATTGGCTACGCCGAAGACACGCTAATAATAGTTTTGGCAAGAGATGTTTTTTCTTGGATAAAAAGCCTTTATAGAAAACCCTGGCACTCAACTGATTTGGTTCAACAAAGATCGTTTTCGGCCTTTATTCGTGGCTCTTGGGAAACTGATATTTTACCGCCACAGCATTTTGGAATCGAACCGCGAGATGCAATTGCCGGTCGCGCGCTTCAGTTAGATCGTCATCCAATAACCGGCAGGACTTTCGAAACGCCCTTGGATTTACGAAATGTCAAATATCAATCGTACCTTGGGCTGAAGAACCGGGAAGTGAACGTCGCGATTATACAGATGGAAACACTTATTCGGGATCCTAAACTTTTTCTGACTTGTTTGGCTATTTCGTTTGACCTATCGATTCGAGGAAAGGTTCAGTTACCCGAACTTATATTGGGACAATACAACCGTATTATACCTTTACCCTCTCCTGTGCCTGCCGAAATTTCAACAGCTGATACATCCTTCATTTTACAACAGCTTGATTTGTTGACGGAAGCAGAAATCGGATATTCTTACCCGTATGCTCAAAACTGATGCAGCGATTCCCGACCAAGAAATATATGGCCTTAATCGTAAAAAGCCTGTTTCATTAACTGTGAGGCGTCACGGCGTCAAAAACCGAACGTAAAATATTTTCCCGCGCCGCCCTATTCGCGAATTTGGCACAAACCTCTCGTGAAGCCGCTGACATTTCTTTGCATCGACTTTGGTTAGACTTCGCCCATTCCAATTTTTCTTCTACGTCCAACGCTCCCTTTTCGAGTGGGATATAGTGCTCCCAGGGCTTGAATTCGCCGGTGTAGAAAAGCTCCCAACCGTCGTCTTCTTTCAGGACAACTGAATTGGAATTGGCAGCGGCGAAGAAATTCGAAGCGGTATCGTAACCCGACAGACACAATATATATTTAAATTTGAAAAACCAGTTTAGCGGCACCCGTTTTGTGCATAACATTTTGATAAGCGGGTGCTTTCGGAGAGGGTTGAGCCGTTTGTCATAGATTAGCAAAGCGTCAATATTTTCAGAAAAAAGGCTGCGACTAACCAGACTAAAGCGGGTAAGGGCCATCAGTTCTTGATAGTACTTTTCAATTTCATGATCATTGGTGGCGGTCAAAAAGTCATGAACTATTACTCCCGAAATTCGGTTTTCTAAAACATCCGGATTCAATTCTTTTATTGTTTTACCGTTAATACTTCCGCGCCAGCCTGCCATATCTTTTTTTTGGTCAAATTCAACCCGATCTATTGGGAAAGCATGAACGAATTCTTTGGATCCTAATGTATGATATCCAGGCAATGGCCAGAGTACTAAATTGGTCGTTTTTGGTCTTCGATTATATACAATAGTTGGGTTTTTTATGTCTGAAATACCTGTGATGCCAAAATTGCGCGCATCTTGCATATCAATGAAAATTTCTCCCTTACGCCCGATTCTTTTGATCTCGTTCAGGGTTTCTGAAACGCGGCTCAGATTTTCCACCAGAGGTTTGCTGTGAAAATTGCCGTCGTCTCCTAAAACAATGGGCATATCTTGACCAGCTGAGCCGGTTATTTTTTTGAAACCATTCCAATGCGCAAAAATTGGGCTATAGTCAGGACGTTCTACTGATTTGTTATTAAAAATAATATTCCCGATGCAGTAATCTGCAACACTGGTTTCAAAGGCTCGATCACGTGAAATCACCACGTTATGAGCGTTCGGCTTTTTTCCCAAGGGCCTATAGTGTCTCGATGAATTTTTGGGGATTTTGAGTAACTCGACCCTCGGATGTTTGTTAATTTCAAACCAGGATCCCAGGAAGGTAAAAAAGTTTTTTAGACTTGGGGCGTCGCAATCAAAGTGATAAAATCTCTTATTTGAGTCAAAAAAATCAAACACTTTTAAACTATGCGTTTTCCAGTCGTTTCGCCATAATTCAAGTAACTCAGGAGTGCCGATATCAGTCCTATCAACCCATATTTTATGACGGTTACCCGAGTTATGGCTCAGATTGGCTTCAATCCAATCGTCTACGTTCCTGGTATCAAAAATGAATATTGCATCCGGAAAGCTATCATTGAGAAATTCAATTTCTTTAAAAGCTTCAAGAAGGGGTCGGTTAGATGCGTGAATACTTTCTAAACAGCCAAAGAATGTCGTGTCCCCCCATCTCTTCAAGGGCTGTTCACCGGCATATTTTGAATAGATAATATCTTCTGCTAGCCGTCCCCCATGCCACAATAAAGATTTGTAACCATTGAGAGCAAACACTCTTTTCAGAAATGTTGCTGCACACAAGTTAAACCCAATCTGAAAAACTTTTGGATCGGAGTGTCCAATATTTTTTTGGGAAATGTCCATTCTATTGATTAAACCTCTGATTAAAAATATCGTCAAATAGTATACTAAGAAAATTCTACATATGGACATCGCTAATTTTCGGGGGGATTTCCGAACGCACAAAAGAAGGTTTACAGGCTGCAAAGGCGCGCGGATGTGTCGGAGGACGCCCCCCTGCCCTGACACCTGCGCAAAAAACCGAAGCGCGGCGCATGCGCGATGATGATGGGCGGGCTATCTCGGAGATTGCTCGGTTGTTTAAGGTAAGTGAAAGGACGGTAAGAAGAGCATGACGGGTTCTTCTTGTCTTTTCAAGAAAATCCTCGATAGTAATCAAGACAAAAGCAAATTGTTGACTTAGTAGTCTTTCTTTTCGTACCCAATCTGATTGGTTTCTTCCAATTATAAAATGCAGAGGGTTACCTAATTCATGATAAATAATTTGGAAAACCGGACTTTATTATTAGGAGTTGGAGCGCAAAGAAGCGGCACGACGTGGCTTTCAAATTTCTTGAAATCCCTTCCTGAAATATTCATTTCGGAAATAAAGGAACTGCACTTTTTTGGTGGCTTTTACCAAAACGCAAATTGGCCCGCGAGTTATTTTTCCAAACAATTGACTTCAATCGATGAACGGCAGTTAATAAAGCCAAGTTCAGGGGCAACCCAAATAACGTCCCGTCAACTTGCACTTCGCGAACGTTTGTCTATGGGTGACGATGTAGCTAACTACAAAAATTACTTTGAAGGCAGAATTCTTGGTGAGCGTTATTTTTGTGAAATGACGCCAGCATATTGCATGTTACCAGTTTCGGAGTTTTTGCGCATTCGTGACAACTTTCCGCGCGTTAAAATTCTTTTTTTGATGCGGAACCCAGCCGACAGGTTTTGGTCTCAAGTCAATTTCTCGAAAATGAAATTTCCTGAGTTAACCGCGCTTGAAATTTGTAAAAGGCAAATGAACAACGTCAACTTTATTAGGCGATCTGATTACAAATCTACTCTCGAAACAATTCATAGCGTTTTTCCAAAAAATGATATCCATGTTGAGTTTTTCGAACATCTATTTACAAGAACAGCTATTCAACGACTATGCCAATTTTTAGAAGTAGAATTCCGAGAACCAGAATTTCGAAAAGTGCGTAATGCTTCAAATAGTTCTGCAATACAAACGCAAGTTAGACAATTTATTGTGGGAGTATTAAAGCAGCAATATAGATATGTGAAAGATACTTTCCCGAATACATACCCCGATAATTGGCAAGAAGATATTACAGCTCTGGAACAAAGTGCCCCACGATAGTGGCTCTTATAGAACAGACTTTCTTTCAAGTCTTAATGAATCTAAATGCGATGAGGAAAATAGTTGAAACAGCTAATAAGTAGAGACTTTGAAATCATATTGCACGTTGGCTCTCACCGTACGGGCACTACATTTTTTCAGCATGTGCTCCGTGACAATAGTCAATACTTACAAAATCAAGGCGTAACATTTTGGGGTCCACCATCCATTCGGAATAAGAAATTCTTTGGAATGTTTAGAAACCCATCTGATCTAGAAACATCGAAAGTAGAGTCAATCGTTAAGGCAAACACTGCGGTTCTAAAGTCAGATATCGAAGGGCTAATAAAAGATCAGCAGACTAGATTATTGATTAGTGAAGAGAATATCCTCGGAAACATGAGGGACAATTTTCGGCAGGAAATATTATATCCAGACGCATCAAAACGCCTTAGCCTATTTGAAAATGTTTTTGGTGCATTTTGCGGAAAAGTTAGTCTTACAATACGCCCATATGAACAGTATTGGGCGTCGGCAGCAGCATTTCTAATAAGTAGAGGGCGTAATATTCCAAGCCAGGAAAAGATCGATAGAATCGCATTTTCAGCGAGAACCTGGAGGCAAATTATATCTGAAATTGTACAAGTTTTTCCTGCTGCCGAGATTGTAGTATGGAATTTTGAGAGTTTTGTTGAAAAACCTGAAGTCCAAGTCCAAATTTTAACAAACCAAGCGGTAAAGCTTGCGACGGATCCCGTTTATAAACCTAAAAATGTTTCGCCAAGCTGTGAAGTTCTCCAGGATATATTGATCAACAAAGGAGATTTTATCTCCGCGAGTATTATCGGTTCCTCAGGCAAATATTTTCAGCCATTTTCTAACCATCAAATCCAACATTTTCGCCAAGCTTACGAGGCAGACCTTGAATGGCTACTATCAGGTGCTGATGGCAAAGTAACTTTCCACGGAAATTATAAATAAACCGCGCTTGTCAGGAAATAAATTTCCGACCTGCTTCTGAAATGTGTCTTGTTTCTAAATTCATTGGTAGTGACGCTGAACTAAGTGGCTTGACTGCATCCCTTGGGAGCTTTGCAATCAAGTCAGCCACAATTCCTTGAATATTTGAGGACATATTGCCTATACAGTCAGTTAGTAGGTTGTCTTTTTCAAATGGATCTTTTTCATGATCATATAGCTCTAAAGTGTCATCGTGGTACTGGATAAGTCTATATTTACCCGTGCGAACGGTCAACGCCAGAAAACTTTTTTCCTCAGGTTTTTTTTGAAATCTTTCCCACATTGATTGCGAAAAACCTCTGCCCTCACCTCCATAAATTAAAGGCGTCAAGTCTTGCCCATCAATATTGTACGGAGGGCTCTCTCCAATAAAGTTCAAAAGAGTTGGGTATATGTCCAGTAATGAAACGGGTTCAGACACCCTTCCAGTTGTACCGTCCGGAATTGAAATCATCAATGGGACCCGAAGTGCTCTTTCCCAAAGCGTAAATTTTCGAAATGCCAATTTTTCGCCCAGTTGCCAGCCATGGTCTGACCAAAAGACTATCAGCGTATTTTTTAGCAATCCCAAGGTTTCCATATGGTCTAATAACTCCCCAATAATTGAATCTGCAAATGCAATTGAAGCAAGATAACTATGAAGAAATAAATTGTATTCATCAGTTCTCGCCAAAGCGTTGCCCATGCCACGATCAATAATTTTTTTTGCTTCTGGAGGAAGTTTTTCAAACTCATTCATATTTTTTGGGTTAAATTGCACGCCATTGAAGCTAGGTGGCATCTCGACGGGTTGGTGTATTAAATCGAAGTACTTTTGCTTGACAATAAATGGAAGATGAGGTCGAAAAGTTCCAAACGCCCAAAATTTCTTTCGATCACCCTTTTTCAGGGTATTTTTGAAAAAATCCAAGTTTCGCTCGTCATATAACGATGGGGCGTCTTCGTTTAGAACTCCAAAATCGCTTAATAACCCCAATTTACCTGTCGAAACTGCTCGACTAAATGGCAAAAACACATCTCGTGGTGTGTGAAAATAGTTCGACCAATCTGCTTCATCTAAACCTGAACTTCCTGTGTGGAATATTTTGCCAGCTCCAATAGTATCCCAACCAGATTTTCTCGCTTGCCCGATTATTGAAAATTGTTTGCCTGGCGGAAAAGCCATCGCCCAAGATTGGCGGTTGTGATAAATTCCAGTGTGCCAGGGGGCTTTTCCAAATAAAGTCGATGTTCGTGACGGTGAACACGCGGGCGCGGCCGCAAATGCATGTTCGAAAACTGTAGAACGTCTGGCTAATTTGTCGATGTTTGGGGTATAGGCCTGAGGGTGCCCGCCCAACGGGCCGACCCAATCATTCAAATCTTCAATGGACAGCAAAAGAATATTGTCAAAATTTTTAGAATTTTCCATTTTCAAAACTTTCAATAAGTCATGCCGAGTCAACAAGTTAACGGCGTTAGGCCAACAATGTGAAATCAAATCTACGTTAGCTAATTGTTAACCATTTGACAAAATGTTATGCTTAAAAACGTTCATGAAGAATATTGTGCCGAAATAGGGCATCGCGAATATAGAAGAATTATCTATCTGTACAAACATTAGGAAATTTAAGAATTGGAATCTGAATTAGTATTCAGCCTCATTAGCTGCGCCAAAGATGAGGGTCTGTCCATAATTGAATGGGTCGCGCATCATCAAGCAGTCGGCTTTGACAAAATTTTGATTGCAACAAACAATTGCTCTGATGGTACCGATGATTTGGTCTCAGAACTGGCTAAATTCGGGATAGTCAGTCATCTTGAAAATATTGTTCCTCCGAACAAATTCCCTCAACGATCTGCCTACGACACGCTAATTGACAGCGAGTTTGTTAGAAATTCAGATTGGTTAATGATCTTGGATCTCGACGAATTTATAAATGTACACAGTGGAGATGTGAATAGCCCCTAGATTTGTAGACATCTTCTTCCCTAAAAATGAGGCAAGGAGGCCGCGTGTCTGACGTCAGCACCTATGGAACAGATTTGCGGTATTGAATAAGGGAGGGTTTCTGTCTCATCGTAAGCTTCAAGGAGTGAAGATGA
>QIJL01000436.1 GCA_003232435.1 Flavobacteriales bacterium
TGACCTCGTGCACAGATGTCATCGATGTACCAGTGCAGACGGCCGCTACAAGACTTGTAATTGAAGCCTCTTTAGATTGGGAAAAGGGCACCACTGGCAATGAACAAATCATTGAGCTTCGTACTTCCACCGCATTTTTCGACACCTCTAGTAGTACGGTTGCTACAGCGGCTTCCGTAAAGGTTACTAATGATACAAGCGGGGCTGAATTCATTTTTGCAGATCAGAACAACGGGGAATACACGACAACCCAATTCATACCTGTATTGGGTCGATCCTATTCATTGGAGATAATACACAATGGAGAAACCTATAGTGCTACAGAAACCTTAAATGCCGTTCCCGACATCACCGATTTATACCAAGGTCGCGAAGATGGTTTTGATGAAGAGTTATTGGAATTGCATGTTGAATTTACCGATCCACCAGAAGAAGAGAATTATTATCTTTTTAAATTCCAAAGACAAGGGGAACTATTGCCTAAATTGGAAGTGGGCAATGATGAATTCGTCAACGGAAATGAAATCGATTGGTGGTACGAAGTCGATGAGGATGAAGACACCGACAAAATAGAAGCCTTTACCCCAGGGGATGTGGTGGCAATAAAAATGTATGGTATCTCAAGCGCGTACAATAATTATATGGAGATTCTTATTGACCAAATAGGTGGCGTCGGGCTTTTTGAGGCAACACCAGTAGCGGTAAAGGGCAATTGCATTAATCAGACGAGTCCTGACAATTATGCGCATGGTTATTTTCGCTTGACCCAATTCAATAAGACAAGTTATACGTTTGAATGAAGAATAAGTGCGAGGTACGAAGTTAGAAGTACGAAGTATTTCTTCAAAAAGATACCTCGTGCCTTGTATTTCGTACCTCTAACTTTCTTAAGGGCACCTCTAAAAACTCATTTCTTTCAAAAAGCAAGAATAATGAATAAGATGCAAGGCATATTTTCTTGGAATAGCCACTTGTACTGAGCTTAGTCGAAGTATAGCTATTTCACGAAAAATATAACGCAGTCAGATTGTTTATTATCCTTGCTCGCAAAGAGTTTTCAGAGCTTCCCTTATACTTTATAAAATTTTCTTGTATTATCTCGATAGTACTTCATAAATTTTATTCGTTTAAGAAAAGCTCTGAAAATTTTGATGCGAATGAGTTTTTAGAGGTGCCCTTAAAGTTAACTTTTCCCAAAAACACCATGCCGTTTTATAGAATGTAGTATTTTTATAAGATGGCTATGATGACAAGAAAAGGGTTTCGGTTTTCGACCTACGAAGCGCCGGATCAATCTCCTTTCGATAAGCTTTTCGACATTTTTCAGGAATTGATTACACACACTTCGGGCGATTTCGACGAGGCCATTGATTGGTTGCGCGAATTGGACAAGGAATACGAACTGACCGATGAGAATTATACCATCGACGATTTCATAGAGGATTTAAAGGCCAAAGGATACATACGTGAAGAATTCGAAGACGGAGGTGGCGAAATGGGCGAGGAGGGAGAAGAAGGCAAAGATGGGGATGGTAAAGGAGGAAAAATTTCCATTACCGCTAAAATGGAGCGAATCATTCGCCAACGGGCTTTGGACCAAATCTTTGGTAAGCTAAAACGCAGCGGTGCCGGAAACCATAGAACGGGGAAGTCCGGGCTGGGCGACGAACACACCGGCGATTTCAGGGAATACCGTTATGGCGATGGATTGGAGCATATTTCGATGACCGAAAGCCTGAAAAACGCACAGATCAATCATGGTATCGGCAATTTTTCTTTGGATGAAGGTGATCTTGTAGTTGAAGACACCCAATACAAGGCCCAGATGAGCACGATTCTGATGATCGATATCAGCCATAGTATGATCCTATATGGCGAGGATCGCATCACTCCGGCTAAAAAAGTTGCCATGGCCTTAGCGGAATTGATTACCACAAGATACCCAAAAGACACTTTGGATATTCTGGTTTTCGGCAATGATGCATGGCCAATTCCCATCAAAGATCTGCCCTATCTCAAAGTAGGCCCCTATCACACCAATACCGTAGCCGGATTGCAATTGGCGATGGATATGCTTCGAAGAAAGCGTAACACCAATAAACAGATTTTTATGATTACCGATGGAAAGCCCAGTTGCTTGCGACTTCCTGACGGCACTTATTATAAAAACAGTGTTGGCTTGGATGATTATATTGTTGAGAAATGTTACAATATGGCCCGTCAGGCGAGAAAATTGCACATTCCCATTACGACCTTTATGATCGCCCAGGACCCGTATCTGATGCAGTTCATCCGTCATTTTTCGGAAGCCAATAAGGGGAAGGCTTTTTTCACTGGAGTAAAGGGGTTGGGCGAAATGATTTTTGAGGATTATGAGAATAACCGAAGGAAGAGATTAAAGTAATGTGGCTTCGGCTCCGCTCAACCACCGAATACCGGAGATTGAGCGGAGCCGCAACCGAAGATTAAACAGAAGGAAGAGGTTGAAATAATAAGTAACTATTCAGCCCCTCTCTTGTCATTCCGAGGCACGAGGAATCCCTGCGCCTGTCCGCCCGTGCCGGTACGGACGGGCCTGCCGATACAAGCAGGTATGCTTGTTCGGGTACCGTTTTGGAATTGATGGCCGATGCCGGTATCGGCAAGAAAGCCCCTGTTCGCAGTTCAATACAGGTGAAAGGTAGTGTCAACACTCCCGAGGGATTCCTCACTTCGTTCTGAATGACAAAGGGGGGGGAAAGCACTTCGGCTGAACAGTTACAATAATAAAGGAACCAAGATGTTAGAATCAATACAAAAGACAAAATCAGTTATGAGAGGCCTTGACTTTTGCTTCTAGTTTCTTGACTCTATTTTTTTAAAAATATGAAATTGAACCACAAAGAAATCTCCACTTTAGGAGAACTTAGGAAAGCCGGCTGGCAGACCAAAAGCATCAAAGTCGAGCTCCGAAACAATCTTAGGGAAAAGATTAAAAAAGGTGATGAAACCTTTAAAGGAGTCCATGGCTATGAGAATTCGGTAATTCCAGAACTGGAGCGGGCAATACTTTCACGCCACAACATAAATTTATTGGGACTGCGAGGCCAGGCCAAAACACGTTTGGCCAGATTGATGGTTAATTTATTGGATGAATACATTCCGGTTGTCGAGGGTTCTGAAATCAATGACGACCCAATGGCGCCTATGTCAAGATATGCACTGGAGCTGATTAAGGAAAAAGGAGATAAAACCGCCATTTCTTGGCTTCATCGAAACGAACGTTTCTATGAAAAGTTGGCGACTCCTGATGTGACCGTCGCCGACTTGATAGGCGATGTTGACCCCATAAAAGCTGCGAACCTAAAATTGTCCTATGCCGATGACAGGGTCATTCACTTCGGAATGATTCCACGTGCGAACCGCTGTATTTTTGTTATCAACGAATTGCCAGATCTTCAAGCAAGAATTCAAGTATCGCTATTTAATATCTTAGAAGAAGGGGATATACAGATACGTGGATTCAAATTGAGACTTCCTTTGGATTTGCAATTTGTGTTTACGGCCAATCCGGAAGATTATACGAATCGCGGAAGCATTGTAACTCCGCTAAAAGATAGAATAGGGTCTCAGATTTTAACACATTATCCCAATGATATTGAAACGGCTCGGAAAATTACGGAGCAGGAATCTAATCCTGATACAAGGCAGTCCGATGCTGTTTATGTTCCAGATATTGCCAAAGACCTATTGGAGCAAATCAGTTTCGAAGCGAGGAACAGTGAATATGTCGATGCCAAAAGTGGTGTAAGCGCACGAACCAGTATCACAGGTTTTGAAAATTTGTTGAGTACAGCGGAACGAAGGGCCCTGTTGACCGGAGCGGATACCACGTCGGTTCGTTTAAGTGATTTTTTGGGAGTGATCCCGGCAATTACCGGAAAGATAGAATTGGTATACGAAGGAGAACAAGAGGGAGCCGATGGAGTTGCCGAGATTTTAATCGATGACGCTGTGAAATCATTGTTCCCGGAATACTTCCCGAAAATCAACAAGCTAGAGCGTAAAGATGAGGAAACTCCATATGATGACTTGTTATCTTGGTTTTTTCAAGAAAGTGAAGGTTTCGAATTATTGGACGATTTTACGGATGAAGAATACAAACGAACGTTGGACGGTATTCCCGAATTGAGCATCCTAATAAAGGAATATCAGCCTGATTTTCCGAAGGAAGACACTTATTTCCTAAAAGAACTAATGCTTTGGGGATTGGTATCCTTTAAAAAATTGAGCAAGCATCGCTTTGCGGAAGGCTATCAATTCAAAGACCTTTACGGAAGTTTTATCAGCGGACTATAATCATGATAGACTGTCTATAAAGTAAATTCAAAGCCGGATGATTGTCAGTCTGAGCCTGTCGAAGACCATAATAGACGGTGGTATTAAAACTTCGATAAGCTCAGTTTGACAAAGAAGGTTCTTTTCTCTTTCATAGCAGTCTTTAGCTACTTACGCTTGGTAGGTAGGCAGGTAAATTAAAAATAAAAGAACTGCCTTCTTTGGGCTTGCTCAGCACCGTAATCGTTGTATCGTGCAAATCCATGATTTTCTTTACAATCGCCAAGCCAAGGCCATAACCTTGTTGTTTTTTGGCACTTTTGCCCACTTGTTTGTAGCGATCAAAGATGAAGGGTTGTTCACTAACCGGGATGCCCGAGCCGGTATCGGTAATATTTATTTCGACATTTTTATCCCTTTTCTTCAGGGCTAAGGTCACCGAGCCATTTGGCTGCGTATATTTTATGGCATTCTCAATTAAATTTTGAAGTGCCCTCTCTACCAAACCTACATCGGCAAAAACCATGTTGTTGTCCTCAGGATTGTCCAATTTAAGGGTGATACCTTTCTTATCGGCCAAAAGTTTGAATTTGGCAATTAGATCATGTGACAATTCCGTAATCGAAAAAGGCTCTTTAATCGGAGTGACCTGCTCTGCTTCCAATTTAGAGTATTCGAATAGCTGATTGATAAGAGTAGAAAGCTTATCAATGCTATCGTGTGTTATTTTCAGGTATTCTTTTTTCTCATCCTCCGACAACGTATCATTTTTTATCTGTAAGGTCTCAACGTAACCTTTGAGTACGGCCAACGGAGTTCTTAAATCATGTGATACATTGGCAATCAATTCTCTACGAAGCTGATCTACAGATTGCATTTGATTCATATTGTCTACAATGTTATCCGCCATTTCGTTAAAGGAATTTGCGAAAATCGAAATATCGGAACTATCCGGGTTTTCGATTCGTGCTGTTAGGTCGCCCTCACGGAAACGCCTCACGGTATCGATGATCAAGCGCAGATTTTTGGTCAAAAACCAGATAGCCAACAATCCGATGAGTGCCGCAAACAACATAGTCAATAGAAAAGCACCTAAACCTAATTTGGCGAAATACTGGCCCATTAGGGTATTGCTCACTTCTTGGAACTTTTTGCCTGCAAGAACAATATAAATAAAACCATCTCGCCCATCTACCGAATATGGAGCAGCTGAGAATATCTTTTGCTCGCCAGGATTGCGTGGGTCGTCGCCCAAAACGAACTTTTCTCCTTGATCTTGTATGAAAGATCGTATAGGGTCCAGCGAAACACTTTTGGTCGCGTCCTTATCATTTGGATCTAGAACTACCGAATATAAAATTTCTCCTAGATCATTCAACAAATACACTTCGATACCTTGGTTCACGGCCATCATATCGTGCATCAAATCGCCGAAGAGTTCTTTGTTCACACTACCGTCCTCCAAAAATGGGGAAGCATTTTGGAACTTTTCGGCAATGACATGGTTCGCCACATCGGCATTTAATCGCTGCGTGGTTTCTTGATTGTGTTTATTAGCAAAGTAACTGGTTATGAGTATGTAAGATGCTCCCATTAAAAGAACAAGTATGATAAACGCTGCCCAGAGCTTTTTTACCAATTTCGGTGTCAAGGTCTTTTCGTTTTGGCTCATAACAGAATGTCTTCATTAAATTTATAACCCACTCCCCAAGTGGTCAAAATGTAGTTCGGATTTGCCATATCCGACTCGATTTTGGCGCGTAAGCGATTGATGTGCGAATTGACGGTATGTTCGTATCCTTCAAAGTTGTACCCCCAAATAATATTCAATAACTCTGTTCGAGTATAATTTCTACCTGGGTTTGAAGCCATTAAGACCAACAATTCGAATTCTTTTGGCGATAGTTCGATACGCTGATCCTCCAAAAGCACTTTTCTTTTTTCGATATCGATTTGCATGCCTTCCACAGAAATAGATGCAGAATCCTTGGTGCTTGTTGTTTTCGTATCGGTTCTTCGCATTACCGCCTTTATTCTGGCAAGAAGCTCCCTGATACTAAAAGGCTTGGTTATATAATCGTCGGCACCGATTTCTAGCCCTAGAACACGATCGATTTCCTCTGACTTGGCCGTAAGCATTATAATGGGTGTATTCTTGGTTGCCCTAAGCCGTTTACAAACCTCTACCCCGTCCATCGATGGTAGCGTCAAATCTAGAATAATAAGGTCATAATCATTTTCCAATGCCATTTTAAGGCCCAAAGCCCCATCCAAGGCTTTTGACGTCGTGTAGATCAGGTCTGTGAGATGTATTTCCAAAAGTCTGATAATCTCTGGATCATCCTCTATGATAAGTATTTGCTTCATAATTAATTGGTTACGAAAAAAGTTAAAAAGTATCACATAGTTATCACGGTGAACTCAAAAAAGATGAATCGCTCAATTTTACACTTTAATTATGTGTTTGGGGGAATAACGCGGTATTTCAACATTTTACTAGTCGAAAAGGTCACAAAACCCTAACAAAAATAGGGCATAAGTTTATGGTTTTGTGACCTCCGTGAGGCAGAATAAGCTTTAGTTTGTTTAGATAATCTAAAAATAAGAAATGATGAAGAGAAAATTACTATCCCACAACAATGTTAATTATCTTAAAGAAGGGTCCAGCCGGTTCCAAATCGCGCTGGTTCTCGTCTTGCTATGTATAAGTCCTGCTGCAATTGCCAATAGTTTTTCGACAGGCAGTTCAAATGGCGCGAACATCTTTGAGACGAATGGTGGAACCTTATCGGGTGATGACTTTGAGTTTTGCGTAGGAGATGATACGGAAGACCATGTCTCAGGAGTAGAGGTAACGGGCAATTCAGGAACAAACTCCCAATGGGTAGTAACCTCTCCTGAGGGAATGATTTTGGGCCTACCACCATCACCAGAAGCGGTTAATTTCGATGGTACAGGTGCAGGAACCTGTTTGATTTGGCATTTGAGCTACGCTGATGGTTTGGAAGGACTGGAAGGCGGTAATTACGTCGCAGATTTGGTCGGTGATCATGACTTTTCCGACAACTATGTTACAGTTTACAGAAGCCAACCTGAGGCCGGAACGTTGTCAGGTGGGCCTTATGAATTCACCGTTGACGGAACCCCTGATATGGTAACCGGTATCGCTTTGACGGGAACTCGTTCCGGGAGCAACAGCACATTTGTCATTACAGATGACCAAGGTAAAATATTAGGGT
>QIJL01000610.1 GCA_003232435.1 Flavobacteriales bacterium
CTTAATGCACCATCTAGATTATTAATCGAACTCAGGTTTTTAAGTCGTTTCTTCTTGACGGATCGAGATAAATCCAATCAAATCGCTCTTTTGTGCTTTCAAGGAATGAAATTCCATCCCCGGAATGACATTAATGTTGTCCGCATGAAGGATCTTAAAATCATGAAAGGCAATTTGGGTCAATTTCAGCATAAAAAATTTCATTGATCTTCTTGGAAAAAAAATAACTGTCGACACTGAATCCCCCCGTCAGATCCAGGAGCGATTCCCCGTCGGTAATTTGTGATTTATAGGCCGCTGTTTTTTCGGAGGAAGTCTGTTCGATATTCAGCTTTTTGGGATAGTGAATTTTTGGTGTGCCGAACCAGATCGGAAGCTTTTTTTGGCTTCAAGTTGCTCGACGAGTTCTTTTTGGGAAATTTCCTCAAAAAGAGGTTTTTTTAGCAAAACTGACACGATGTCAGCATCCTAATTATTTTTCATAAAATACTGTACACCAGTATTTAAGATTTTTTTATTCAAATTAAAACTATAAATTTTTGGTCAAAGATTTTACCATCTTGTTTTCAGCTAAAAATTCCTTTAAAATTACTTTTATGGCGGTATATCCGGGTACGGCAACAATCATTCCTACCACTCCGAAGAGTAATCCCGAAATTATGATAATTAGAAAAATCTCTAACGGATGCGACTTGACGCTACTGGAAAAAATAAAGGGCTGTGAAAAGAAATTATCGACCAATTGACCCACTAAAAGGCCTATCAAAATATATCCGGTTTTGGGAAGGATTACGGTGCTAAAATCGGCACCTAGATTGCTTGTCATTGTAAGTACTACCATAAGCACCCCACCGATGATCGGACCGACATAAGGAATGATGTTGAAAAGAGCGCATAAAAATGCGATTACAATGGCATTTTCGATGCCAACAATCAACAAAACGATGGTATAAATGACAAAAAGAATCAAAATTTGAAGTAAAAGACCAACAAAATATCTCGAAAGCAGACCGTTTATCTTGTCTATCGACTTAACGGTTCGCGATTCGTTGTGGTCGGGTACAAAGGCTAGAATTCCAGATTGAAAGAGCTTACTATCCTTTAAAAAGAAGAATGAGATAAAAAGTACTGAGAAAAGGCCGATACTCAAATCGCCCAAAGTACCCAATACCGAGTTAAGGAAATTAGGAATAAAGCCAAAATCAAGATTGGCGAATATCTTAGATTCTTTAATGCTTCTTTCAATATCAACGGGACTTAGCCCTAGGTACTGGGTGATTTCCCTGTATAGACCCTCTACTTTGAATTGCAGGTCTTCAATGTTAAGCAGTGACAGGTTTTTTCCTTGTTCGGCCAACAATGGAACAAATAGCGCCAAAATTCCAACGCACATTCCTAATATTAGAATCATAGTAAGTACTACGGCCAGCGTATTCGGAAATTTTAATTTTCGTCTCACAAATAAAATGACCGGTCTTCCGATAAGCGCAATAACCGCTGCAATGACCAGATAGGCCAAAACGGACTGTATTTTATAAAGAAAGTAAAGTGTCAGCGCAATACCGACCAAAATACCGATTGCCCTTAGAATGCCTTGCGAAATTGTTTTTGCGGTCATTTATTTAAAAGTTCAAGTTCAAGTTTAATATGAGTTCAGAGCTTTTTAATTTTGATACTGATTGCTGATTGCCGATTACTGCCCACTGTTTTTCGTCCCTTGTCCATAGCATCAATTTTCAAATACATATGCTATGATATTCGCTCCCATCTGAAGGGCTTTTTCACGAATTTCGATAGGGTCATTATGTACCGAGGGATCTTCCCATCCATCGCCAAGATCACTTTCAAATGTGAAAAGCAAAACCAACCGACTTTCATGTATAATTCCAAATGCCTGAGGTCTCTTGCCATCGTGTTCATGTATTTTCGGAAGCCCCCCTGTCCCCTGTAAATTCGTATTGTTGTTTAAAAATAGGATGATCCGAACCTAATTCTTCCAATTGTTTATCAGGAAAGACCTTTGATATTTCCTTTTCAAGATAGGGTTGCATGCCGTAATTGTCATCAATGTGCAGGAAACCTCCTCCTAAAAGATAAGTTCTTAAATTTTCTGCCTCCTCGTTCGAGAATACTACATTGCCATGACCTGTCATGTGCAAGAAAGGGTATTGAAATATGTTCGCGCTACCCACTTCAACGGTTTGGGGTTTGTCCTTTAATTTGGTACCAATGTTATCGTTGCAGAATCGAATCAAGTTTGGCAATGCCGTTGGATTGGAGTACCAATCGCCTCCGCCATTGTATTTTAAAATTGCCAACTCTTGTGCGGGTAATTGGTGAACAGAAAAAAACATGCACAAAATAAATACTGCAGTAAGTTCTTTCATAGCATATGGACGAATTTTATGCGGATTTCAAATTTAGGAATAATCATGGGGAAAAATATTCTTCTAAAGGGATTAATTTTATCCTTATTTATAGTTTATAGTCCTAAATTGGAAGCATTCCTTCTAAGGTTGAAAAAGCAAACGTTGAAATAATGAATTAAAGGTCAGTAGATAGATTCATAGTTGAATTGTAATGAAAATGCTGTTTTACTGATCCTCCCCTTTTTCAAGGGGAGAGCCTGTGCCGAACCTGCCTGCCCTCCTACAGCGGGTAAACCGGCGAGGCAGGTTGGCCTCGTGACGATTTGAATCGGGAATTTTTAGCCCCTGCATCAAATTGCAGTATCGACCAGGCCCGATTTTCGCAAAACCTTTAAAAACAGCTAGTTAAAAAAGTCTTACGTCTTATGTCTTGTAGCGAAGCGGTCTTTCGTCTTTTTAGTGGACACTAATAATATCATCTAACCACTGACCTCCATAATGAAGTAAAGTCTTGTTGTTGGTTTTTTGAATTGCGCTTAAGGGATTTCGGTCTTTTAGGCGCATTTTTCTATCCATTATTTATCATCGAAACTGTTGTGCAAGCCACTATTGCAGCTGTTTCTGTACGTAACCTGTTTTTTCCCAATGATACATTTAGAAAATCTTTTTCATAGGCCAGGTCTATCTCGTTTTGGGTAAAATCGCCTTCAGGGCCTATAAGCACCGTAATATCTTTGTCAGGAGCGACCCTGCGTTTTAGTTCCATTTTTTCTCCTTCGCCGCAATGCGCGATGAACAAAAGACCTGATTTTTCCGATAAAATATAGTCGGCATAGGAAATAGGAGGATTCAACTTAGGTAGAAACGCCTGCAACGACTGCTTCATCGCTGATTGAATTACCTTCTGCATCCGTTCAAGTTTTATGACCTTTCGCTCTGACCTTTCGCAGATAATCGGTGTAATCTCATTGACACCTATTTCAGTAGCTTTCTCAAGAAACCATTCAAAACGGTCGTTCATTTTTGTCGGTGCCACCACCAAATGCAATGAATGCACGGGCGCATGTATTTTTTTACGGGAAATTATTGCCGCCTTGCATCTTTTCATATCGGCCACCATTATCTTGGCTTCGTATAGATACCCTTTGCCATTGGTAATCGAAAGTGTATCGCCCTCTTTTTTTCGTAGCACTTTGACGATGTGCTTGCTTTCTTCCGAAGAAAAAGAAAACTGTGAAATACTGTTGTCTAAAGTTGGATTGTAAAACAGTTGCATCTTGATTTATTTTATTGGTCTCAAAAAGAGTTAAAACCCTGCTTACGCCAGGCAGGCATCTCGCTTTCCCCGAATTACTCGAGGCTAAAAATTTTTCAATTGCCTTGGGTCGACGTCCAAGGAATAATATATTTCTAAAATCTGGCTTTAGCCCAACCACCTTGTACTGCTGTTTTGGCTAAAGCCATTGTGTTGTTATTTCTCAAATCCCCGCGCAGGGCAATTAATCACACCAGACTTTCGGTTTGTTCTAAAAACCAAGAACCAAGATAAAAAGGTCTAGTTTCTTGGCTCTTGCAGCGGAGCGGTCTTGATTCTGATACCTCGGTGGCTCTGCCCCAAGGTAGCTCATCGAATTTTCACAAATCCTCTTTTGCACGAATTGGAATTTGGTGCTTGGGATTTGGGATTTTAATGCCTCGTGGGCTTGCCCCGAGGATTCTCTTTAAACCTTGAGTGTTCAGAATTACTCGATTATGTACCTTGCTTTTGCCGAAACCGCTAGATTCGCAAAATCACCTTGTTTATATTTTAAATACCCTACGATCCCGATCATGGCGGCGTTGTCAGTGCAGTATTCAAATTTAGGGATGTATGTTGTCCACCCCTTACTTTTCTCGGCATCTTTTAATGCTTGCCGGATGCCCGAATTGGCCGATACCCCACCGCCGATCGCAATTTGGTCGATTCCGGTTTGCTTTACCGCTCTTTGAAGCTTGTTCATCAAAATTTCGACAATGGTGTATTGGATCGAGGCACAGATATCGTTTAAGTTTTCGTTAATGAAGTTAGGGTTGCCCTTCACCCCTTTCCGGACAAAATATAGAATGCTGGTCTTTAACCCGCTAAAACTAAAGTCGAGCCCATCGACTTTCGGTCTAGGAAAAGGAAATCTATTTGAATCGCCCAATTTGGCATATTTATCGATGAGGGGGCCTCCGGGGTAGGGCAGACCTAAAATTTTCGCGCTCTTGTCGAAGGCTTCCCCGACGGCATCATCGAGTGTTTCGCCCAAAATTTCCATCTTAAAATAATCCCTGACCAAGACTATCTGGGTGTGGCCGCCACTAATGGTCATTGCTAAAAAAGGAAATGGAGGTGCTTTCGCACTTTCTTCGCCCTCAATAAAATGTGCTAGAATATGGGCCTGCATATGATTTACCTCAATAAGGGGAATATTTAGGCCCAAGGCCAAAGATTTGGCAAATGAAGTGCCGACCAAAAGCGAACCCATAAGACCTGGCCCACGTGTAAAAGCTATGGCCGATAACTGTTTTTTGTCGATATTTGCTATGGTTAAGGCTTGATGTACGACGGGAACTATATTTTGTTGATGTGCCCTTGAGGCAAGTTCGGGCACGACACCACCATATTGCCCATGTATTTTTTGGGTAGCGACGACGTTGCTAATGACCTTTCGGTCAGCTAATACCGCCGCAGCAGTATCGTCGCAAGAAGATTCTATGGCAAGAATATAGATAGTTTCTCTTTTCACCAAGTTTGGAATAAAAATTGGAGTACGAAGATATTCAACTTTTTGTTTGGAACCGAGCCCGCCTGCCGGACGGGCAGGAATTTCGGCCCTGCCTGCCGAAGGGCATGGCAGGCAGGTAAAAGAGAAGGTTGAATAGCTTCGTCAAAAAGATAAAACATAAAAGCACTATCAAAAAACTGAGAAAAATATTGGTCAGAACGCTGTTGGTGCTTCTGTTGATTTGTGTTTTGGGCACTATTATTCTTTCCCTTCCCGCGGTGCAGACCAGTTTTGCCAAATATGCTACAAGCTCCATCAACAAAGAATTCGGTACGAATATCAACATTGAAAAATTAAGAGTGTCCTTGATTTCTTGGGATACTTCGTTGAAAGGTGTTTATATTGAGGATTTTAGAAAAGACACCCTCTTTTATGTCAATGATCTATCGACCTCCGTATTAAGTGTCAAGAATATTATGGACGGCAAATTGGAGTTCGGGGATATAGCCATCGATAAACTTGACTTCAAGCTCAAGACCTATAAAGATAGTGTCGTCACGAACCTTGAGGTCTTCATCGACAAGTTGGATGATGGGAAACCAAGAAAACCAGGTACTCCTCCTTTCTTTTTTTCCTCCTCAAATGTACGCATTGCAAATAGCCATTTTCGATTGATCGATGAAAATCAAGAGAAAGAGAAAATTCTTGATTTCGAAAACCTGAATATTTCAGGAAACGATTTTCAGATCTTGGGCCCTGAAGTCGATGTTGACATCGAGTCAATGAATTTTAGCAGTAGTAGGGGGATAAATGTGAGCAACCTGGCCACAAATTTCAAATATACGAAACAACAGATGAGATTTGATTCTTTGGATATTCAAACGCCTGAATCTGAACTTATCGGCAACTTGGTTTTCGACTATGAACGAAGTGATTTCAAGGATTTTTTCAATAGGGTCGAAGTCACCGCCCAATTTGACGAATCGACCGTCGCATTCGACGAAATCAACCTGCTCTATGATCGCTTTGGAAAAGGCAAACTGGCATCGTTTTCTTCTAGCATCAATGGCGTTTTAAACGATCTGAACACGAATGATCTTTTTGTAGTTTCGAATAATACAGGAATACGAGGTGACTTTAATTTTAAGAACCTTTTCACCAGATCCGAGCCTTTTTCGATGCAAGGCAAAATGAAGAACGTGACCTCGAGTTATTACGAACTTAGGTCACTTTTGCCAAATATCCTGGGCCGATCTTGGCCAACATCGTTTCGCAAATTAGGTCAATTCACGATTCGCGGAGATGCTTTCGTGACCGAAACCTCTATAAATGCAAAGGTGAATTTGAATACCGCAATTGGGAGCAGCTATGCCGATTTAGACCTAACGGATATTGATAATATCGACAATGCTTCTTACAAGGGGTTTATTTCGCTGATCGATTTTGACCTGGGGGGATTTGTTGAGAATAAAAATCTCGGCAAGGCCACTTTGGATTTCAATGTAGAAGGAAAAGGCTTCCTCTTGAAAAACCTGAACACCGAAATAATCGGGCAAGTGTATTCGGTTCAATTTAACGGCTATGAATACAATGATATTAAAGTATCCGGAATTCTTAAAGAACAACTTTTTGATGGTTCACTGGTCGCCAACGACGAAAATGTCAAGTTTGATTTTAAGGGTCTTGCTAATCTGGGAAATGACCACAACAACTTCAATTTCATTGCTTCGGTGGATTATATGGATCTTAAAAAGCTGAACTTTATAGATGACAGTGTGTCCATCTTTCGAGGAAATGTGAATATGGATATTTCAGGAAATTCACTAGATGATTTTGTTGGTAACATTAAGTTTACCGAAACGAATTTCCAGAACAAAAACGACACTTATTATTTTGACGATTTCAAGGTTTCATCAACCTTCGAAAATGATTCGATACGCATTATCGACATCAATTCCCCAGACATCATAACAGGCTATATGAAAGGTAAGTTCAAGGTAAGTGAACTTGGCAAATTGGTTCAAAATTCCTTAGGGACCGTTTATACCAACTATCGCCCTTTTGAGATTTCAGATGGTCAAACCCTGGCCTTTAACTTTAAGATCTATAATAAGATCGTAGATGTTTTCTTTCCGGAAGTAAGGTTTGACCCCAATACTTTTATCAAAGGAAACATAATTGCAGACGAAGGAGATTTCAAATTGAATTTTAGATCTCCAAGCATTGTCGCATACGGTAATCAGGCCGACAATATCGACATAACCATCGACAACAAAAATCCGTTGTTCAACACATTTGTTTCTGTCGGGGATTTATCCACGGCCTACTATGATGTCCAAGATTTTAACCTAATCAATACGACCTTAAAGGATACACTTTTCTTTCGGACGGAATTCAAAGGTGGGAGCGAATTCGATGACATATATAATCTTAATTTCTACCACACTTTTAATAAGGAGAATAAATCGGTTATCGGTCTAAAAACCTCCGATGTCAGTTTCAAGGGCAACAAATGGGTGCTAAATAAGGATGGCAATAATAAAAATAAAGTTATCATAAACCGAACGCTCGATAGCATCAGCATTCAAGAGATCGTAATGCACAACAATGAAGAGGAAGAAATTCGTCTAAGGGGGCGGCTGGCCGATTCGACCTATAAAGACCTTGAGTTGCAATTCAAGATAGTCTCTCTAAATAAGATTACACCGGGTATAGACAGTCTAAGATTGCAAGGCGAGGTAAATGGTAAGTTGAATGTGCTTCAAAAAGACGGTATTTATCTTCCTTCATCAAATTTGGCCATTGACGATTTTGCTGTAAATGATATTCGAATGGGCGATCTGACCATTGGTATTGTGGGCAATCGTGACCTGACCGATTTCGTGGTGAATTCACAGATTACAGACAAGGGTATCGAAAAAATGGGGGTAGTCGGCAATATAAGAAACCAAGGCGATATGCCCGAAGCAAATCTTCTGGTCAATTTCACCGACTTTGACTTAGAACCTTTTTCGCCACTGGGAGAGGGTGTTATCGGAAATATTCGAGGAGACCTGAACGGAAACGCCAGGGTACAAGGGGCTATCAACAATCCTGATTTTAGTGGCATATTGACTTTGGACAATGCAGGAATCGGAATACCGTTTTTGAATGTTGATTACAATTTCGCCAAGAATTCCCGGGTAAATTTAGACAAGCAATCTTTCGATTTTGATAACATCGCTTTGACAGACGTGGCTACTGGCTCTAAGGCAATAATTGATGGTACGATTACCCACGACCATTTTGATGACTGGACCCTAGACTTTGCCGTGGATACTAAAAATGATCGTTTTTTATTGCTAAACACTGGGTTTGAAGAGGAGGTGCTTTACTACGGAACAGCCTATTTAAATGGGAAAGGTCGAATATATGGCCCGACCAATGCACTGAATATAATCGTCGAAGGTAAAACTGCGACAGGAACTTCATTGAAGATTCCACTTAGTGATGTTGCCACGGTGGGCGATTATTCTTTTATCAATTTTGTGGACAAAAATATAGTCGAAGAGGAAGATGCTCAACGCGTATTGAACACCTACCAAGGTATCGAAATGGAATTCGACCTCGATATTACCGATGATGCAGAAATCGAAATCGTTACGGACACCCAAACGGGAAGTTCTTTAAAGGGCACTGGTGAAGGACCGATGTTGATGCGAATCAATACAAACGGTACTTTTCAAATGTTCGGTGAATTTGCAGTGGTCACAGGTGAATTTAATTATAAGCTTGGTGGGGTTATCAACAAGACCTTTGTAGTTGAGCCGGGGGGCACTATTTATTGGGACGAAGATCCACTTGGTGCAATCGTGAACATGAGAGCGGTTTATTCGTTAAATGCGAACCCCGCACCTCTATTAGATAGTCAATACACTAGGCGAATTCCTACCGATGTTGTTATTCTGATGACCGACGAATTGGAGAACATGAATATCGAATTTGACATTGAATTCCCAGGCACCAACTCCATTGTCAAGTCTGAATTGGAATACCGTTTACAAGATCCAACGATCGAAGAGAAAAATGCCATCTTCCTTTTGGCGCAAGGATCTTTTGTGAACGATCAAAGCGGTCTCAATGCACAAGCCGTGACAGGTAATCTCATTCAATCGGCTTCGGGTCTATTGAATCAGGTGTTGGGCGGTGACAATGACAAGTTTGATTTGGGCCTCTCTTATGAGCAAGGAATTCAGGATCGTAATGCCGATTTTCAAACTGAAAACCGAATAGGTGTAACGGTTTCAACAAAGATCAGCGATAGAGTACTTCTTAATGGTAGGGTAGGGGTTCCGGTAGGGGGCACGACCGAAACAGTGGTCGCAGGTGATTTCGAGCTACAATTGTTACTGAACGAAGAAGGTACACTTAGTGCCAAGTTCTTTAACAAGGAAAGTGAAATACAACAGTTTTTGGGTGAAAGACTGGGCTACACTCAAGGAGCAGGACTTTCTTACCAAGTCGACTTCGATAGCTTTAAGGAGCTTTTCCGTAAGCTATTCAAGAAAGTTGAATCTGAAGAGAAAGTTGTTCCTGGGCAATTAAACGCGCCCACAAGTGTTATGGGGCAAGATAGCTTGATACGGTTTTACCCCAAAACCAGCGGTACCTTAATTCCCGAGGATGAGTAGTTCTTCAAAAGCTTCAATTAGAGCATAATTTAGATATTGTGTTACTCATGTTCAAGTGGGCTAAAAATCTTAGTTCCTTAAGGCTCTCTTTCATATTTCTTTGCTATTTTTGTTGGCTTAAATTTTTTGATGAAGTCGACGATTGGTAAAATAGGGGTTTTCACCTCTGGTGGTGATTCTCCGGGAATGAATGCGGCCATACGCTCAGTGGTCAGAACCTGTGCTTACCTAAAAGTAGACTGCGTTGGTATTTATAGGGGTTTTGAAGGTTTGATCGAAGGTGATTTCAAACCGATGGACGCCAGAAGCGTCAACAATATCATCAATAAGGGAGGTACCATCTTAAAGTCGGCCCGCTGCGATGAGTTCCGAACCAAGGAAGGTCGTGAAAAGGCATATCATCAACTCAAAGCCGAGGGCATAGATGCCTTTGTAGTAATCGGTGGCGACGGCAGCTTCAACGGGGCGATGATATTCAATCGAGAATATAATTTTCCCGTAATCGGAATTCCCGGTACAATTGACAACGATATTTTTGGTACGACCTTTACACTGGGGTTCGATACTGCATTGAATACCGTTGTCGAAGCTATAGATAAGATCAGGGATACCGCCAGCTCACACAATCGATTGTTCTTTGTTGAGGTAATGGGCCGTGATGTCGGTCATATAGCCCTCAATGCAGGAGTGGGTGCCGGTGCGGAGGAAATCTTGATTCCTGAAGAGAATCGAGGACTCGAGAGACTATTGGAGTCTTTAAAGCGCAGTAAAAAATCTGGTAAATCTTCAAGTATCGTTATCGTTGCCGAAGGCGACAAATCGGGTAAGAACGTTTTTGAGCTGAAAGAATATGTAGAAGAACATCTGCCTATATATGATGTACGCGTATCTGTTCTAGGGCACATGCAGCGAGGTGGTTCTCCCTCTTGCTATGATAGAGTGCTTGCAAGTCGCATGGGCGTAAAAGCCGTTGAAGCTTTGTTGGAAGGAAAGACAAACCTCATGGTAGGTGTGATGAACAACGAACTGGTACTTACCCCGATAGAAAAGGCCGTAAAAGGCCAGACAAAATTAGATAAGGAACTTATTCGGGTTTCCGATATAGTGACAACGTAGATAATAATAAAAATCAGAAAGAATGTCAAGTTTGAAAATAGGAATAAACGGTTTTGGTAGAATTGGTCGGTTGGTCTTTAGATCGACTGTCAAAAGAGATGATGTAGATGTAGTTGCCATCAATGATTTGTTAGATGTCGAGCATTTGGCCTATCTGCTCGAATATGATTCCGTACACGGTAAGTTCGATGGAACAATTGAAATAAAAGACGATAACCTTGTAGTCAACGGAAAAACAGTTCGTATTACTGCCGAAAGAGATCCAAAAAATATTTCGTGGGATTCTGTGGGTGCCGAAATCGTCGCCGAATGTACGGGAATCTTCACAACTCTTGAAACCGCGCAATATCACGTTGACGGGGGAGCGAAAAAAGTGGTTATTTCAGCCCCTTCGAAAGATGCACCAATGTTCGTTATGGGGGTTAATCACAAAGATGTAAAGGCTTCTGATATGATTGTTTCCAATGCTTCATGTACCACGAATTGTTTGGCGCCCATGGCCAAAGTGTTAAATGATAATTTCGGAATCGCCGAGGCTTTGATGACTACCGTTCACGCGACGACCGCTACTCAAATGACCGTCGATGGCCCCTCCAAAAAAGATTGGAGAGGTGGTCGAAGTGCCCTGTT